>DVGB01000106.1 GCA_018712955.1 Candidatus Aveggerthella stercoripullorum | reverse complement strand
GCGGACGAGATAGACCGCATGTGCCGCGCGCACGGCGTAGGGTACTTCCTTGCCTACGGCAGCCTGCTGGGGGCGGCGCGGCATGGCGGGTTCATTCCGTGGGACGACGACATGGACATTGCCATGCTGCGCGCTGACTACGAGCGCTTTGCGGAGCATTTTCGCGAATGGCGTTCGTCGGAGCGGTTCGACGTCCTTGACTGCCGGAGGGGGAGGTCCATCTTCCCGTTCCTGAAGGTGGTCGACACGACCACGCGCGTGCAGGAGAACTTCACGGCAAAGGGCATCTCGAACGGCGTCTGGGTCGACGTGTTCCCGCTCGATGCCGTGCCGAAGGACGCTGCCTCCTTGTTCAAGCGCCGCAACCGTTTGGATCTGTTGCGCAATTTCATCGTGGCCGACCCGACGGTCGGATCGAGCGCGCTCGCGAAGCTCGCAAAGCGCATCGTCTGCCCGTTCGTCTCCCGGCTGGACGCGTCGGAGTACGCACGCCGCGTCGATGCGTGCGGAAAAGAGGCCGACGCGCGCGCCCGCTCGTCCATCGACGAAGGCACGGGCGTGGTGGCGGACATCGTGGCGGAGGGAACGCCGTCCCGCGTCTACGACGAAGCTCTGTTCGAGCCGATCGAGATGGCCTTCGAAGGCCGCAGCTACCTGGCGCCTGCCGGGTTCGAGCGCATGCTCGAGATCCAGTACGGCGATTGGCGCACGCCGCCTGCGGAAGGCGACCGCGCGGTTCACACGTTCGAGGCCTATCGCCTATGAGCGCCGTGCAGAAACAGGACCTTCCAGAGGAGCTGTCAATCCGTGCGAACATGCTGTGGAACTCCGCGGGCTCTCTCACCTACCTGGCGTGCCAATGGCTTACGACCATCGTCATCGTTCGCTTGTCGACTGGCTACGATGACGCGGGCATGCTGTCGCTGGCCATGTCCGTCGTCGGGATCTTCAGCACGTTCGCGAACTATAAGATGGGCACTTACCAGGTCTCTGATATCCGGCATGAGCACTCGCTGTCCGACTACCTGGGGTTTCGGTGCTTCATGCTGGCGGTCGCTTTCGTCGCGTGCATGGCCTACGCGTATCTGACCTGCTCGCCGGGGGCGCTGCTCACGGTGGCCTTGTACTACGTCTACCGGGGGTTCGGGCTGGCCATCGACGTGCTGCACGGCGCCGACCAGCTGGGCCGGCGCATGGATTACATCGGGAAGTCGTTCATGCTGCAGGGCGTGCTCTCGCTTGCGTCGTTCGTGGCGGTCTATGCGCTGACGCAGAGCCTTGACGGGGCGATCGCCGCCATGACCGTGCTCACGGCGTGCGTGCTTATCTTTTTCGACCGGTCGCGCGCAGCGCAGTTCGAGCCGGTGCGCGTGACGTTCCGGTGGCGTACGGCCTTGTTCTTCCTGAAGACTTCGCTTCCTGCCGTCGTCGCCTCGCTTGCGGCGAGCGCGCTTTTCGCTGTGCCGAAGCAGTTCCTTTCGTGGGAGTTCGGGGAAGCGGCGCTCGGCATCTACTCGTCTGTCGCCGCCCCGGCTTTGGTGGTCCAAATGGGCGCGACCTACCTTTACAACCCGTTGCTTGACGTGTTCCCCCGCTTGTATTTTGCAGGAAAGCGCAAAGAGTTCGTGCGACTGCTTGCGCGCACCGTTGCGGGCATTATGGCAATCGCCGTTGTTTGCTCGGTGTTGCTGGCATTCTTCGGCTCGTGGGCTTTGCAGCTTCTGTTCGGCAGCAGCATCGCGCCGTACGTCTATCTCTTGCAGCCCATTATCTTGTCGACCGTTTTGACCGCATTCCTCTGGTTCTTCGGTGACGTGCTCATAGCCGTACGCTGCTTCAGAGGGACGCTTCTGGGCAACCTTGCGGCGTTTGTGGCGGTGTTGCCGCTGACATTCGCGTGCGTTCTTACCTGGGATATGAACGGTGTGAGCTTCGCAGGGGCGGGGGCGTGCATGGTGGGCGTGCTCGTGCTGGCGGCGTATATGGCGCATGCCGTCAGGACGGGGCCGCGTCCTGACGAAGGAGGGGGGCGCTCGTGATGAGGATCCTTCACGTGATCGGCGCTATGGACCGTGGCGGTGCCGAGACCACGGTCATGAACCTGTATCGAGCCGTCGACCGCGCTGTCGTCCAGTTCGACTTCCTCGTTCACGAAGAGCGCGCGTGCGATTTCGACGAGGAGATAGGCGACCTGGGTGGGCGCTTATACCGCGTGCCGCGTTTTACCGGGGTGAACCTGCCTCGCTACGCTCGTCTCTGCCGTGAGGTGCTCGGCGCGCATCCTGAGCACCGGGTCGTGCACGGGCATATTGGAAGCAGTGCGGCCGTCTACCTTTCGGAGGCGAAGCGCGCGGGCAGGTTCGCCATAGCGCACAGCCATGCGCAGTTCTTTCTTCCCGGCCTTGCCGGGCTGGCGTTTCGCGCCGTGTCCTGGCCCACGCGCTACGTGGCGGACTACTTTTTCGCCTGCTCGCCCGAGGCAGGTCGCGACAGGTTCGGGCGTCGCGTGGTGGAGGGAGACCGCTTCAGCGTGCTCAACGGCGGCATCGACCTCGGCCTTTATGCGTGCGGCGATTCCGAGCGGCAGCATGCCAAGCGGGCTTTCGGTGTGGAAGGACGCCCCGTGTTCGGGCATGTCGGCCGCTTGGCGCCGGAGAAGAACCACGCGTTTCTGTTGGACGTGTTCGCGCGCGTGCGCGAGGAGCTTCCGGACGCCGTGCTGCTCCTCGCGGGCCGTGGACCCCTCGAGGACGATCTGCGGGCGCAGGTCCGCGCGCTGGGCCTGGACGGCGCGGTGGAGTTCCTGGGGGTCCGCGAAGACGTGCCGGAGGTCCTGCGCGCGCTCGACGTGTTCCTGCTCCCTTCGGTGAAGGAAGGGTTGGCGCTTGCTGCTGTGGAGGCCCAGGCGGTCGGACTGCCTTGCGTGCTCTCGACCGGCGTGCCGTCCCTTGCGCGCATCACGGACCGCGCGATCCGCATGCCGCTTGAGTCGGGGGCGGCGGCATGGGCTCAGCGTGCCGTGGAGCTCTGGCGCGCGGTGCCACAGAGTGGATGGACCGACTGTGCCGCGGACGTGCGTGCAGCTGGCTTCGACGTGCGGCAGACGGCCGCCTGGCTGACGGATTTCTACCGTCGTGCAGAAGAGTCTCGCCGGGCGTGAAGGCGGACAGCTGGTTTAAGTTCGTCTATACTTTCTCCATTATGAAAACACTTGCCATCATTCCTGCCTACAACGAGGAAGAAAGCCTTGCGGCGACGATAGAAGAGCTTGAGCGCGTTGCTCCCGAGGTGGATTACATCGTCATCAATGACGGGTCTTCCGACGGCACGCGCGAGCTGTGCCGTGCGCGCGGCTTCGACCATATCGACCTTCCGGTGAACGTGGGCTTGTCGGCCGGGTTCCAGACGGGCATGAAGTACGCGCTCCGCCATGGCTACGACTGCGCCGTGCAGTTCGATGCCGACGGCCAGCATCGTCCCGAGTTCATTTCCGCGATGGTCGCGCGCATGACGGAAAGTGGCGACGACATCGTCATAGGGTCGCGTTTCGTGGGAAACCATAAGCATGTTTCCGCGCGCATGGCCGGCTCGTCCCTCATCCAAGGGATGATCCGCCTGACGACGGGAGCGCGCATCTGCGACCCTACCTCGGGCATGCGCCTGTACGGCCGCGCGATGATCGAGCGATTCGCGAAAGAAAGCGACTTCGGCCCGGAGCCTGACATCGTCGCATACCTTATTCGCCATGGCGCGCGTGTGTCGGAAGTTCCCGTCCAGATGCGCGATCGCACGGCGGGCGAAAGCTACCTGAGCTTCACGAAGTCCATCAAGTACATGCTGAGCGCGTGCGTTTCCATCCTGTTCGTCCAGTGGTTCCGGTGATCTTATGAATATCGTTCTCAGGCTGTTTTTGGCCGTCGCCGCCGTGGGGGTGCTCGCGCTGGTCGTGCGCAAGGTGCATAAAAGCGAGATGCAGACGGGCGACTCGGTCTTCTGGGTCCTGTTCGCGGGCAGCTTTGTGATACTGGCGTTGTTCCCTCAGGTGGCGTACTTCTTTTCCAGCGTGCTCGGATTCGCGTCCCCTTCGAACTTCATCTTCCTGTACACGATCGGCGTCCTGGTCCTGCAATGCTTCCTGCTGACCGCGAAGGTGGCGCATTTGCGCATGAAGGTGAACACGCTCGTGCAGGAGCTTGCACTGCGAGAGCACGAGCAGCGTCGTAGCGAAGAAAGGCAAGAGGGCTAGCCGGGCGCAGGCGCCAGATGGTCAGCAGGCTATTGTCCGTCGGTCTGCTCGCTTTCCACGTAGATGCCTTTCTGGCCGAACACGGCACCGAAGGTTCGGAAGAATACTTTCACGTCGAGCGCGAAGTCCACGTGGTGCACATAGTACACGTCAAGCTTCAAGCGCTCGCGCCAGGGAGCCGAATTGCGCACCATGACGGCTGAATAGCCGGTGATGCCCGGTTTGACGAGCAGCTTGTCGCCTTCGTTCCCTTCGTAGAGCTCCGTCTCTCGTTTGAGGTCGGGGCGCGGTCCGACCACGCTCATGTCGCCTTTCAGGACGTTCAAGAACTGCGGCATTTCGTCCAAGCTGGTCTTGCGCATGAACGCGCCGATCTTCGTCATGCGAGGGTCGTCCGCTCCATTGTAGGTGGACCCGTCAGGCATGAGCAGGTCGGGCGCGTTCACCCGCATGGAGCGGAATTTGTACATGACGAACTCGCGCCCGCCCTTGCCGACGCGCGGGGCGTTGTAGAAGACGGGCCCCTTGTCCTCGAAGTAGATGAGCGGTGCCATGACCGCCGTGAGCAGGAGCACGAAGGGAAGGGCGACGATGCCCACGACAAGGTCGCATGCGCGTTTCCCGACGCGCAGGTAGGCGGTCTCTTTGAAAGGGGGAAGTTCGGTGTCGGGTGTCTGCCTGCTCATCGGCCTTCCATTTCCCTCGCGATCTCCTCGGGGCTGACAGGCCGTTCCTCGTCGCCGACGGCGAAGGCGCGCGGCGCGGCGTCGCCGCTCCATCCGCCGGTTTCGTCCATGCGCTTGATGTAGGCGGCAAGGCGCTCTTCGGCAGCGCTCTTCGCGTCGTCGGTGCCCACGCCTTCAGCCTCCGCCTGCTGCAACGCGCGGCCAAGCTCCGCGATGACGCGGTCGACGTCCTCGTCCGCGAGCAGCGTGTGGAGCGGCAGCGTGATCTCGTTGCGGAATTGGTTGTAGGCGTTCGGGAAGTCTTTGATGTCGAATCCGAGATCTCGGTATGCCGTCATGAGGGGCAGGGGCTTGTAGTGGACGTTCGTCGCCACTCCCGCTTCCGCCATGAGCTCTATGACGCGGTTGCGGAAGCGCGCTCCGCGCCCGTTCAGCCGCACGAGCATCAAGTGGCCGCTCGATTCGCCCCAGCGACCGAAATGTTCCAGCGCGGTCACGGGCAGGTCGGCCAGGCCGCGCTCGTAGCGTTCGATGAGCTCTCGCCTGCGCGCGAGCAGGGACGGATAGCGCTCCAGCTGCACCAGGCCGATGGCCGCCATGACGTCGGTCATGTTGTACTTCCATCCAAGGAACTCGATGTCGTACTCCCACGCTCCCGCGCGCGCTTTCGCGAGCGCGTCCTTGCTCTGCCCGTGAAGGGACAGGAGCATGACCCGTCGGTACAGCTCTTCCGACGTGACGCTGGAGGCGGGCTGGGGGACGTTCCACGCCATCGGGCTGGCGGGCATGCCGGCTTGGGGAAGATGCCACGCCAGGCCGCCGCCCTCTGCGGTGGTGAAGTTCTTCACGGCATGGAAGGAGAACGCGGTGAAGTCGGCGACTGACCCGCACTTTATGCCGTGCCAGGTGGCGCCGAGCGCGTGCGCTCCGTCGGCGACGATGGGCACGCGGTCGAAAAGGCGCTGCACGTCGGTGGAAGGATGCCATTTCCCCCGATTGAGCTGCAGCATGCTGCGCAGTTGGTCGTAATCGCACATGCGACCGCCCAGATCGACCGGGATGATCGCCTTCGTGCGGTCGGTGATGGCGTCGGACAGCGCCATATAGTCCATCTCGAACGAGCCGGGGGCCGTGTCCACAAGGATGATCTTCGCGCCGACGTGATGGATGGGGGAGGCGGACGCCGTGTAGGTGTAGGCGCTCGTGATGACCTCGTCGCCCGGCCCTATGCCCAGAAGGCGAAGCGCGCACTCAAGCGCCGCCGTCGCAGAGTTCAGACAGGCGAAGCCGTCCGCCCCGGTGTAAGCGCACAGCTTCCGCTCGAGCTCCTTCGTGCGTGGCCCGGTGGTGATCCATCCGCTGCGCAATGCGTCGGAGGCCGCTTCTATCTCTGCTTCGGTGATATCAGGCGGGCTGAACGGAATGGGCTTCGATGTGTCGGTCATGTCCTCTCCTTTGCAATGACCGCGCGGTGGCGGTGCCTGTTCTTCGTGCTCAAAGCGTGCGTGCCGCATGTCGCGGGAGGCGGGGTCGCAAGGAAACCGCGCGCGATCAGGTCAGCGACTGGACAAGCCGCACGATCTCAAGGTAGGAAGTGTTCTGGTCGAACTCTTTCTCGGCGACCTGCCGTGCGCGCATGCCCATGATCTTGCGCTTGCTGTCGTGCTGCGCCAAGCGCTCGATCGCCTCGGCGAGGGCAGAAGGGCTTTCGGCGTCCACGTTGACGCCGAAGCCGTCGCGCTCGACCTTCGTGCGGAATTCCCGGCTGGACCCGGTGTTGATCATGGGCTTTCCGCTCGCAAGGTAGTCGCCGATCTTCGTTACGATGGACTGCGCCGCGTCGCGCACGAGGGAGTTCACGGTTATGTCGCTCTTGGAAAGCCATGCGGCCATATAGGCGTAGTCTTGGTAGCCAAGGAACCGCACGGGAGCGCGGAAGTCCTCCGCTTGACGCTCGAGGCGTTCGCGGTCGGGCCCGTCGCCCAGCACGAGCACGCGCAGTTCGGGAAGCTTCGAGTCCAAAAGCGCCGATGCCTTGATGAGCGTGGAGAGGTCGTAGCTTGCCCCGAGCGTGCCGGCGTAGATGACCCACAGCTCGTCGTCGGGCTTTTCGATCTCTGCCGCATGCAGGCGCACGCCTTCGTCGAACGCCGCAAGGTCGTTTCCGACGTAGACGGTGCGCGTAGGGCATGGCTTCTCCCGGTCTTTGAGGGGGCGCGCCGCGTACTCGTCGCTCGTTCCGACGACGGCGGAGCACAGGCGGTAGACCGCTCGCGCGTCGCGGGCGAACGGATGGAAGGCGATGTCGCTGACCACCGGCACGTTGACGACCATGCGCATGGCTTCCGGCCACAGGTCGTTCACGTCCACCACGAAGGGGACGCCGTCTTCCCGGGCGGCTTCGGCGCAAGCGCGGGCAACGTCGTTCGGGGGAATCTCGGCGTAGACAAGGTCGTATCTACCTCGGTTTGCAGCGAAGTGAGCGCGCATGTTACGGGCGGCGACGGCGTGGCTGCGTATGCGACCGAAATCGAGGTTGCGCTTGTAGCCAGGCTCGTCGATGAACACCACGCGGTAGGGAAGCTCCTGATAGCAGGCGCGCGCGGTGTCGCGGTGCGCCTTTTCCCAGTGCTGGAAGCTCGTGGTGATGAGGTCCACGTGGAACCCGTGCTTGACGAGAAGCTCTGCGATGAAGCGGAAGCGCGTGTAGCCTTTCTTCTCGTCGCCGAGCTTCACGCCCATGGTGACGACGGCAACGCACGGCCGCTTTCGAGGAGTTCGGGTTGTGTGCAGCGTGTTGTCCATGCCGAGGATTATACGGCATAACGCAGAGTGCTTGGGCGGCGCGTCCCGCTTGTTCGCGCCCGCCACTGCGCGGCAGGGCGTGCGCGCGCGAGCGCGTCCTGCGGCTTTTCCTGCGGTAGCACGTCCGCCGACGAAGGCGCGACGAAGGCGAAAAGGCGCGCGTGCGCGTCGTTGTTTTGCTATGGTGGAGACATCGTGAAAATCCTGTGGAAAGGCGCAAACATGAAGACGTCCTTTGCCGGAAAGGCGCTGTCGTGGATGCTCGCGGCGACGCTTTGCTTCTCCCTGACGCCCGCATGGGCGGAAGAGCCTGCTGACGCGAATGCGAAGCAGCAGGTTTCCTCGGCGCAGGAGGGCGCCGAAGCGACCTCGCCCGCAGACCTCCAAGAAGACTCGGACGGCTCCTTGGAGAAAGCTTCGGAGCAGAATGAGGATGCCAGAGGGCTCCTCCGTTCGGAAGGCGCCGATGCTTCGAGCTTGGAAGAAGGGGGCGCTGCGAGCGAGGGCGTGGTGGACGAGGACGTCGACAGCGATGCTTCCGAGGAAGGCTCCGACACGGCGGAAGATGACGTGGTGTCCGAGGCTCCGCTGGAAGAGGGGGTTTACCTTATTAGGTCGAATGTTGCCGACGGCGTGGTGCTCGACGTGGCGGGCGGCTCTCTTGAAAACGCGGCGAACATCCAGATCTACACATCGAACATGTCGGCAGCGCAGCGCTTCCGCGCAATCGTCGACGAAGAAGGCTTCTACACGTTCGTGAACGAAGCCTCCGGAAAGGCGCTTGACGTAACAGGTGGTAGCGCGGAGTCAGGAACGAACGTTCAGCAGTACGCGCTTAACGGGTCCGATGCCCAAAAGTGGGCCCTTGACCAGATGCCGGACGGTTCGTACGCGGTTAGAAGCAAGCTTTCCGACGGCATTGTGCTCGACGTCGAGGGCGGCCTGAGCGCTGACGGAACGAACGTTCAGGTGTACGAAGACAATTCCTCGTCGGCGCAGCGGTTCGTGTTCGTCGACGTGAATCCCGACGTGGCCCCTTCCGATAAAGTGGAAGGAGGGATCTACCTGCTCCAGAGCGCGCTTGATCCGGCCTTGGCGGTCGGAATGGACGAGCAGTCGCGCGACAACGGCGTGCCTTCGTGCCTGCGCGAGGAAAGCTGGGGGACGGCGAGGCACTACATCGCTAGCATGACCGACGATGGGTACGTGACGTTCCGGAGCGTGAACACTGGCAAAATGCTGGACGTGGACGCAGGCAACCTTGTGCCGGGAACGCGGGTTCAGCAGTGGAGCGCCGATGAGGGCAACAAGAACCAGGAATGGTCGCTGCGTCTGCGCGAAGACGGCGCTTGCACGATCGTCTCCCGGTCGAATGGTCTTGCGCTGGACGTCCAAGGTGCATCCGCGCAATCTGGCTCGCGCGTGCAGACGTACACTCTTAACGGAACTGCGGCCCAGCTTTGGCGCCTTGTCCCCGTCGAGCGGGCCTTGGAGGACGGCCTTTACTCCCTTCCAAGCGCGGTTGACCCAAGCAAGGTCATGGACGTGAAGGATGCGGCGACTGCGGACGGCTCTCGCGTTCAGCTCTGGTCTCGGAATGACACGCCAGCGCAGAAATTCCTTCTTGCATGGCATTCCTATCGCCCCGCTTCCGAAGGCGAGGCCGCTGAGGACGGCGTAGGCACGGTCTCTTCCGAAGGCGAGGCGCCGTCTGGCGAGGCGGAAGAAATCCAAGCCCTCACCATTCGCCCCATGACGGCCACGGGCCAGTATCTGACCGCCTGGGACGATGGCACCGTCACGCTCGAGCAGCCCTCCGCGGAGAAAGGACGGCAGCTCTGGATTCCCTCGGTCGCCAGTGCCGGCGGGCTCCATTTCACGAACGTGGAGACGGGGAACATGCTCGACGTTTCCGGGGGCGGCTCCTACGACGGCTGCCCGATTGGCTCGTATAGCCCGAACGGCACGGCCGCCCAGGTCTTTTACGCGGACGTGGCCAACCCCGTCGATGCGGGGACGTATATCGTGCAGTCGGTATCCGACGGCAGGGCTCTTGACGTCAACGGCGGCTCCCGCTCCAACGGCGAGAACGTGCAGGTGTGGACGCGGAATGGATCGGGCGCCCAAGCATGGGTGATCGAACCGGTCGGAGATGGCGCTTACCGATTGACGAACGCTCGCTCGAAGAAAGCGCTTGATGTCGTGGGGGGAAGCGCCGCATCCGGCGCGAACGTGCAACAGTACGAATGGAACGGGTCGAATGCCCAGCTGTGGCGCGCGAGGGCGAATGATGACGGAAGCTACACCTTCGTCTCTGCGTGCGGAGATCTTGCCCTCGATGTAAGCGGCGGCGGCGGCTACGATGGCGCGAACGTGCAGGTTTACGACGCGAACGAATCCGCCGCGCAGAAATGGCGCCTTATTCCCACCACGTACGTCCAGCAGGACTTCGAGGACCTGCTCGGCTCGTTCACGACGTACTCGACCAACACGTGGAACGGCACGTACAACATGCAGAGGGCGCTGAGCTCGTTCAACGGGGTCGTGCTGCAGCCGGGCGAATCCGTCTCCTTCTTCGGCGTCGCCGGGCCGTGCGGCGCTGCCGAAGGCTACCTTCCCGCCGGCGTGGTCGGCGGCGTCGGCTACGGGGGCGGCATCTGCCAGGCGTCGACCACCATCTACGGCGCGGCCATCCGCGCAGGGTTCGGCATCGTCGACCGCCAGAACCATTCGGTCCCGTCCACCTACGTGCCCATCGGGCTTGACGCCATGGTCAACTGGGGCACGTCCGACCTCGTGGTCCGCAACGACACCGAATACCCCGCGATGTTCGTGACGCACACCTACGACAACGTCCTGACGTGCGAGATTTGGGGCATTCAGCCCGACTGGTATGACTACATCGAGCCGATCTCCTGGTATACGAGCAGCTCTTCGGCCGACGCGCAGCGTATTTACTACAAAGATGGCGTGGCGATCTATACCGAGTGGCTCCCGTCTTCGTACTATTGGTAAAGAGAACGGGGCTCGGAGGGCATGCGGTCAAGGATTTGAGGCAGGGCGCGGCGAGGTGCCGCGCCCTGCGTTTTGCGTGCGCGAGGTCAAGCGCGGCGGTGCGAAGCAGGAGGCCAGGCGCGTTTGCGCAGAATGCCGCGACAAAACGCCGCGCAGCGCGTCAGATTCCTTGACAACCTTCCGAGTTCCCTTACCATGGTCATGCTGTGAGCATTGACGTCGTACATACCGCAATGATGAAGTGCATGCCCAAGCCTGGGTTTGTCGGCATGTGCGCTGACGCTCAGGCCTAGCTTTCCCTGCGGCGTACGCCGCGTTTGCCATTGCAGGTTTCGTACGAGGTACCCGAGAGCATGATAGAGATACAGAATCTAACGAAGACCTTCGGCGAAGGCCAAGGCGCCCATGCCGCCCTTCGCGATATCAACCTTACCATCGAAGATGGGGACGTCTTCGGCATCATCGGCCAGTCCGGTGCCGGAAAGTCCACGCTGGTACGCTGCATCAACTTGCTCGAACGGCCCACGGGCGGCCGTATCGTGATCGACGGACAGGACGTCACGTCGTTCAAGGGAAAGCAGCTGCTTGAGCTTCGCAGCAGCATTGGCATGATTTTCCAGAATTTCAGCCTGTTCCAGCAGCGCACGGTCCTGCGCAACGTCACCTTCCCGCTCGAGCTGCGCCACGAGAAGAAGGCGAAGGCGGAGGCACGCGCTCTCGAGCTGCTCGAGCTCGTCGGCCTGGCGGGCAAGGCGAGGAACTACCCAAGCCAGCTTTCGGGCGGCCAGCAGCAGCGCGTCGCCATAGCCCGCGCGCTTGCGAACGACCCGAAGGTGATGCTGTGCGACGAGGCGACGAGCGCGCTCGACACGCGCACGACCGCGCAAGTGCTCGACCTGCTGCGCAATATCAACCGCGAAATGGGCGTGACCATGGTGGTCATTACCCATTCGCTTGCTGTTGCCGAGCAGATTTGCAACAAGGTCGCGGTCATCGACGAAGGCCGCGTGGTGGAAGTCGGGGAGACCCGCCAAGTTCTGAAGAGCCCGCAAAGTCCGGTAACCCGCGAACTTATCGGGATGAACTTCACCTCGGTCGACGGAGGGTCTGCCCAGCCTTCCGCTTGCGCGGACGAGATGCGTCAAGGCGTGACGGCGGTCATGGTCGAGGAGGCGGTATCGACGGTGTCTTTCGTCGAATCGACGAACATCCCGGCGTCCGGTCCGGTCAACGAGCCAGAGGGGGTGCGCTAAATGGATGCCATCCAAGCGTTCATCGACCAGTACGGCGTGCTTCTTGCCGAAGGCACGTGGGACACTATCGTTATGACGACGCTTTCGACGCTGTTCGCCTACGTCATCGGCATCCCGCTTGGCGTGGCGGTCTCCGTCACGGCGCCGGACGGCATGCGTCCTCAGCGCGCAGTGAACATGGTGCTCGGCTGGATCATCAACATCGGCCGTTCCATCCCGTTCGTCATCTTGTTGGTGGCCATCATTCCGTTCACGCGCTTTGTGGTGGGCACGTCGCTGGGCGTCCCGGGCGCCATCGTGCCGCTTGTAGTAGCGGCGGCCCCCTTCGTCGGCCGTATGGTCGAACAAAGCTTGGCGGAGGTCGACAGCGGTCTGGTGGAAGCAGCGCACAGCTTCGGTGCGTCCACGTGGCAGGTGGTCACCAAAGTGCTCCTTCGCGAAAGCCTTCCCTCGTTGGTGCGCGGTGCTTCCATCACGTTCGTGACGCTGTTCGGCTATGCGGCTATCGCCGGCACGGTCGGCGCAGGCGGCCTGGGCGACATCGCCATCCGCTACGGCTACCAGCGCTTCCAAGGCGACGTAATGATCGTGTCGGTCGTGCTGTGCGTCGTGCTCGTGCAGGTCGTGCAGACGCTGGGCGACGTTATCGCACGCAAGGTCGACAAGCGCAAATAACGCGGTTCGTGTTGTTTACGGCAACGTTATAGTGCCCGTTTGCCGTGCGCGAAGACACCGCGCGGGAAACCGTCGTGCGCGCTTTTCTGCCAAAGCGTACAATTCACCTGTTGTTAATTCGTAAGGAGGGAACATGAAAGCAAAGAATGCACTGAAGGCGGTTCTTGCACTCGCCTTCGCCTTCGTCATGGTTGCCGCGCTGGCAGGCTGCGGCGGTCAGAGCGCCGAAGAGTCCACCTCTGCTTCCGAGTCCGGCTCCTCTGCCGCGACCAGCGAGGACAAGACGATCGTCGTGGGCGCTTCTCCGTCCCCGCATGCCGAGATTCTTGCGGCTGCCGAAGACGTGCTGGCGGAAGAGGGCTGGACGCTTGAGATCGTCGAGTATTCCGACTATATCCAGCCGAACGTCGCGCTTGAAAGCGGCGATCTGGACGCGAACTATTTCCAGCACAACCAGTATCTGGAGAACTACAACGCCGAGAACGGCACCGACCTGGTGAACGCTGGCAACATTCACTTTGAGCCCATGACGCTCTATGCGGGCAAGACCGCATCCGTCGACGAGCTGCCCGATGGCGCCCAGATCGCGGTTCCGTCCGACGCTTCCAACGAGGCGCGTGCGCTGCTCGTGCTCCAGGAGCAGGGCATCATCACGCTTGCTGAAGGCGCTGGCCTGGAGGCCACCCCGAACGACATCGTGGACAATCCGAAGAACGTCCAGATCGTCGAAGCCGAGGCTGCCGCGCTGCCGCGCATGCTCGAGGATGCCGACATGGCGGTCATCAACGGCAACTATGCGCTCTCTTCCGGCCTTGACCAGTCCCTCGTGGTTGCCACCGAGCAGAACCCTGAGGCTGAGAGCACCTATCCGAACGTGATTGCCGTTCGTGCGGGCGACGAGAACTCCGAAAAGACCCAGGCCCTCGTGAAGGCGCTCACTTCCGACACGGTGCGCCAGTACATCGAGGAGACCTACGGCGACGCCGTCGTTGCGTGCTTCTAAGAGCGCTTCGCTCATACGTTGCAGCTCCAATGCCCCGGCAGTTCAACTGTCCGGGGCATTATTTTTTGCAGGTTGAAACATTGCTGCGGTATTCTTTCCAAAAACCGTGCTCTCTTTTTGTGCATTTCCGCGAGGTAGCGTCGAAAAGGGAGCGTTCCGGCAAGGCTGCCGGCATGCAGCGACCGAACTTTCAGGAGGCGCGATGACCCCGAACCCGCAGCAGGATTTCGTCCTGAAGACCATTAAAAGCCGCGATGTCCACTTCGTTCGCTTTTGGTTCACCGATGTGCTCGGCTCGATGAAGTCGTTTGCGGTGATTCCGAGCGAAATGGAGAATGCGTTCACCGAGGGCATGGGGTTCGACGGCAGCTGCGTGCGCGGTTTCTGCAGCACCGAGGAATCGGACATGGTGGCATTCCCTGATCCGTCCACCTTCCAGGTGTTGCCGTGGCGTCCGCAGTCGAATGCCGTCGCGCGCATGTTCTGCACTATCAAAACACCGGATGGAAAGTATTTCGAAGGCGACTCCCGTCGTGTGCTCCAAAGCGTCGTGGACCGGGCGGCGGATATGGGCTACGTCATGAACGTCGGCCCCGAGCTCGAGTATTACTACTTCAAGGACGATAAAGGCACGGAAGTGCTCGACCGTGGCGGCTATTTCGACCTCACGTCGCTCGACTACGCGAGCGACCTTCGCCGCGATACCGTCCTCACCCTTGAGAAGATGGGCATCCCGGTCGAGTACTCGCACCACGAGAACGGTCCGTCGCAGCATGAGATAGACCTGCGCTTCAACGATGCGGTCGCCATGGCCGATGCCGTGATGACCTACAAGCTCGTGGTCAAAGAGATTGCCATGAAGTACGGCGTTTTCGCCTCGTTCATGCCTAAGCCCATGGCCGACCAGCCGGGCAGCGGCATGCACGTCCACCAAAGCTTGTTCGACTTCGAAGGGAACAACGTCTTCTTCGACGAGAACGATCCTTCGGGTCACAACCTTTCTGCTATCGCGAAAAGCTATCTGGCTGGTCTTATCAAGTATGCCCCTGAGTTCACACTCATTACAAACCAGTACGTGAACTCCTACAAGCGCTTGGCGGGCGGCTTCGAGACGCCGATGCATCTTGCGTGGGCGCATTCGAACCGCACAGCGCTGGTGCGCGTTCCCAGCTATAAGCCGCGCAAAGCGAGCGCCTGCCGACTAGAGCTGCGCAGCCCTGATGCGGCGGCAAACCCGTACCTCACGTTCGCCTGCATGCTCGCAGCGGGCCTGAAAGGCATCGAGGACGGCCTCGAGGCACCGGAGCCGATCGGCAGCGAGGACCTGTTCAAGCTGAGCAGGGAAGAGCTGGCAGAGCGCGGCATCCGGACGCTTCCGTACTGCCTGGGCGAAGCAATCGACCTGTTCGAGCAATCGGAGTTGATGCGCGAGGTCCTGGGCGACCATATCTGCCGCTTCCTGGTCGAAACGAAGCGTGCCGAATGGGAAGAGTACCTGGGAACGGTCTCCCGCTGGGAGACGGAACGCTACCTTCACGTACTGTAGGGGAGGCGAGGTGACACATGGCACAACGCAAACAGGTCATATTCATAGCCGACAGTCTGGATAACGCCCATCGGTTCCAGTCGGTGCTTTCTGGCATGGAGGTCGATGTCAGCGCCGGATCGTCCCTGCAGTTCAAAAAGCTCCTTGCCCAGAATCCTCAGTGCGATCTCGTGATATTCGAGGCAACAGGAGACGTGCAGCGCGGTGTGGCCCAAGCGGAACAGGCTCTGGCCGAAGACGGAAACATCGCTTTGCTCATTATCGTGCGCGAAGACCAGCTGCCGCAGTTCCGTCCTCCCGTGCGCACGAAGAGCGACTTCGTGGTGCATGGAGCGAGCGCCGACGAGTGCGCTGCCCGCATTCGCCAGCTGCTCTGGCCGGGCAACGAAAGCGCCGCGTCCGACTTCATCCAGGTGGATGACATGACCATCAATCTGGCGACCTATCAGGTGAAGATTGCCGGTGAGCCCATCGACTTTACCTACCTCGAATACGCGCTGCTTGCGTTTCTTGCCACGCATCCAGGCCGCACGTACTCGCGCGATGCGCTGCTTCGTCGTGTGTGGGGATTCGACTACTACGGCGGTTCTCGCACGGTGGACGTGCACGTGCGGCGCGTGCGCGCGAAACTTGGCCCGGAGCTTGCACAGCATCTCGAGACTGTACGCGGCGTTGGGTACCTTTGGAGCGTGTAGGGCTCCGCGTGTCTACGGCACGCGGAGCCTGCCGCCCCGCGTTGTGGCGCTCTGCAATGGTAGAATCTTCGCGAAACAGAACGAGACCGAAGAAGGAAATCCCTATGCCGAAGAAGGTCGCCGTCATCGACGGCAATTCGCTCATGCACCGCGCCTACCATGCGGTCCCGCCTACCATGAACGCACCGGACGGCACGCCCACCAACGCTGTGTTCGGGTTCATGTCCATGCTCATCAAATTCATCGAGCTGGCGCGCCCGGATGCCATCGTGTGCGCGTTCGACGCCGGCAAGCCGGCATTTCGCATGGAAGCGCTCGAACAGTACAAAGCCCAACGTCCGCCCATGGACGAAGAGCTGCGCGTTCAGTTCCCGGTCATCGAGGAGATTCTTGGCTGCATGAACATTCCGGTCGTGAAAGTTCCCGGTTGGGAAGGCGACGACGTGCTGGGGACTGTTGCTGCGCGCGACGAGGAGCTTGGGTTCGAAACGCTGTTGGTGACCGGCGACAAGGACGCCTATCAGCTGGCGAGCGACAAGACGCGTATCGTCACCACGAAAAAGGGCATCACAGACGTCGTGATCTACGGTCCCGACGAAGTGTTCGAGCGCTACGGCGTGACGCCTGCCCAGTTCCCGGACTTTTTGGGCTTGATGGGCGACTCTTCCGACAACATTCCAGGCGTGCCGGGCATCGGCCAGAAGACGGCGGCAAAGCTGCTTGACCGCTTCGGCAGCATGGACGGCATCTATGAGAACTTAAGCGAGCTCAAGGGAAAGCAGCTGGAGAACCTGCAGAACAATAAGGACCAGGCATACCTGAGCCGCACGGTCGCTACGATCGTGCGGGATGTGGATTTTCCGCTCGACCTGGAGCAGGTCAGCTTCCCGGATTTCGACGAAGGGGAGGTGACGGAAGGCTTCCGCAAATTCCGCTTCAATGCGCACCTTTCGAAAGTCCTTTTGCTTGCGGGCATGACCGCGACGCCTCCGAAGCCTGCCGTCGAAATGGGCGAGGTGCTTTCCGAAGCAGAAGCGGACGATTTCGTGTCTCGCGCGATCGAGGCGGGGGAGCTTCTGGCCATTTCGCTGGAAGAGAGCGCGCAAGCGTCGCTCTTTCCGGAAGTGCGCCTGTGCCTTGCGGGCGAACAGGGCGCGGTCGTGGTCTCGGGCGCGCATGCTGAAGAGCTGCTTGCGCGTACGGTGCGCGAGGGAAGATTCGCGGCGCACGAGGTGAAAAAACTCCTGCGCACGGTCTATCCACCCGATTCGGGCGAACCTGCGCGTATCGAGGACGCGGACGTTCGCCGTGCTCGCTTCTTCGACGTGGCGCTTGCGGCGTACGCGCTCAACTCTTCGGCGCGCGCCTACGAGCTCGGCGCGTTGGTGGAAACATACTGTGAAGGCGCGCTCCCAGAAGAGAAGGACGAAGACCGGCAGCTTGTCATGCAGGCGCGCGCCATCCAGGCGCTCGTGGGGCCGCTTCGCCGCGCGCTGGAAGCGGACGGTACGCTGGATGCCTACGAGCGCATCGACGTGCCTCTCGTTGCGGTCCTTGCCATTATCGAGCGCACGGGAGCGGCCATCGACACGGACCGCCTGGAAGCGCTCGGTCGAGAGACGGGCGTTTCCGTCGACGAACTGCGCGCTCGCATTATCGAGCTTGCAGGAGAAGACTTCAACGTGGACTCGCCGAAGCAGCTTGGCCATATCCTGTTCGAGGTGATCGGGCTGACGCCGCGCAAAAAGAACCAGCGCGGGTACTCTACCGACGCGTCCGTCCTGAAAGAGCTGGCGAAAGAGCACGAGCTTCCCGGCTTGGTGCTGCGCTATCGCGAGCTGGCGAAGATCAAGTCTACCTACATCGACGCGCTTCCGCGCTTGCGCGGCGCCGACGGACGCGTCCACACGACGTTCAACGAGACCGTTACTACGACCGGCCGCCTTTCCTCGTCCGACCCGAACCTGCAGAATATCCCTGTTCGCACGGATTTCGGTCGTCAGATTCGCGCGTGCTTCGTGCCGCTTGCGCCGGGCGAGGTCTTCCTTTCGGCGGACTACTCCCAGATCGAACTGCGCTTGCTTGCGCATCTTTCGGGCGACGAGGGCCTGATCGAGGCGTTCTGCTCGGGCGAGGACTTCCATGCTAAGACCGCCTCGCGCGTATTCGGGCTGCCGGTCGAGGACATTACGCCTGAGCTGCGCAGTCGCGCGAAGGCCGTCAACTTCGGCATTGTCTACGGTCAGCAGGCGTTCGGCCTTGCTCAGAGCCTGGACATCCCGTTCGGTGAGGCGAAAGAGATGATTGACCGTTACTTCCAGGCGTACCCTGGCGTGCGCACGTATCTGGACGAGACGGTGGCGCAGGCGAAGCGCGAAGGATTTGCCATCACGATGTTCGGCCGCAAGCGCCATATTCCGGAACTGCGCGCTTCGAACGCCAACACGCGCGCGTTCGGCGAGCGCACGGCCATGAACCATCCTATGCAGGGCAGTGCTGCCGACATCATCAAGCTGGCGATGACGGAAGTGGACCGCCGTCTGGCGGAGGGCGGCTTCAAGGCGAAACTGCTGCTCCAAGTGCACGACGAGCTGGATTTCTCAGTGCCGGAAGACGAGGTCGAAGCGGTCGCCGCGCTTGCGAAAGAGGTCATGGAGAACACGGCCGAGCTCAAGGTGCCGCTCATTGCAGACGTGAGCTGGGGCGGCAACTGGGCAGAAGCGCATTAGGGCGAAAGTGCCTCTTGCTCCTTCGGCGGAGTATTGCTTGCGGAGGCTCAGGGCGTGCAAAACGCCTCTTGCGCATGGAGCGAATTCTGCTATCATGCATTAGGTTGCGTCCAAAAGGAACGCGGCGTAGGAAGAGTGCGATGATACACGTCGGCCGTGCATATGAACCTTCGGGACTTGCGATGGCCACGTTGAAGTTATCGCCTTGCTTGAGATTACAAGGAGACACTCATGTACGCAATCGTGAAGACCGGCGGCAAGCAGTACAAGGTTGCCCCGGGCGACAAGCTGAACGTTGAGAAGCTGCCTGTCGAGGTGGGCGAAAAGGTCGAGCTGACCGCCATCTGCGTGGTCGACGGCGAGACCGTTGTTGCCGACCCGGCCGAAGCCGCCAAGACCAAGGTCGAGGCGACCGTCGTGGAGCAGTTCCGCGGCGAAAAGCAGCTTGTCTTCAAGTTCAAGAAGCGCAAGAATTACAAGAAGATGCGCGGCCATCGTCAGTACCTGACCCGCATCCGCATCGACAGCGTCGGCTCCGCCGTGGCGGACGCCCAGTAACCTGAGGAGGGACTCAGATGGCACACAAGAAAGGTCTTGGTTCTAGCCGTAACGGCCGCGATTCCCACGCACAGCGACTGGGCGTGAAGAAGTACGGCGGCGAGCAGGTTATCGCCGGCAACATCATCGTTCGCCAGCGTGGCACCCATTTCCATCCTGGCCAGAACGTCGGCCGCGGCAAGGACGACACGCTGTTCGCTCTGTGCGACGGCACGGTGGAGTTCGTGAAGAGCACGCGTCGCACGAAGGGTGTGCGCCGCTACGTTCACGTCCGTCCGCTCGAAGCCTAAGCAGCTTCTTTCAAAGTGAATGAAAGCCCTTCGCGCTCGCGCGGAGGGCTTTTTGCGTATCTGGGCGGAGGGTGGCGGTGAGAGCGCCCCTTCCGTGGGATAATGCACAAAAAGCGTTTACCAAAACGCCCGCTATCCGATATGCAAGCGGGCACGACCGAAAGGCATCCATGTTCGTAGACAAAGTACGCATTTTCGTGAAGGGCGGCGACGGCGGTGCAGGCTGCATGTCCTTCCGCCGCGAGGCGCACGTTCCGAAGGGCGGTCCCGACGGCGGCGACGGCGGACACGGCGGCAACGTAATCCTCAAAGCGGACCTCGGGGTCTCGTCTCTGATCGACTACCGGTTCCGCCATCATTTCAAAGCCGAACGAGGTACGCACGGCCAGGGATCCCGCCGTCACGGTGCGAACGGCGAAGACCTGGTGCTCAAGGTTCCGGTGGGCACGGTCGTTCGCGAGTACGATGAAGAGACGAAAGAGACGGGCGAGCTCATTGCCGACCTTACGCACGACGGCGAGACCGTTACGGTGGCGCGCGGCGGCATGGGCGGCCGTGGGAACATTCACTTTGTCACGCCGGTCAGGCGTGCCCCTGCGTTTGCGGAGTTGGGCGAGCCTGCGGCAGAGCAGTGGGTGGAGCTTGAGATGAAGCTTATGGCCGACGCCGCGCTCGTGGGCATGCCGTCTGCCGGCAAATCCTCCACGATCGCGCGCATCAGCGCCGCGAAGCCGAAGATCGCCGATTATCCGTTCACCACGCTCGTGCCGAATCTCGGTGTCGTGCGCGGCCCGGAATACGACTTCGTCGTGGCGGACGTTCCTGGCCTGATCGAGGGCGCGCACGAAGGCCGGGGGCTGGGTCATGAGTTCCTGCGCCATATCGAGCGTACGGCGCTTATCGTCCATATCGTGGACATGACCGGCGGCTGGGAAGGCCGCGACCCGGTGGAGGACTACCGCATCATCAACCGCGAGCTTGCCCTGCATGCCGAAGAGCTGGCGGAGCGCCCGCGTATCGTGGTGGCCAACAAGGTGGACGTGCCGGGGACCGAAGATGCCGTAAAGCGTCTTGCGGAGGAGGTACGCCGCGATTCCATCGCTGCGGCGGGAGGCAACGAGTTCGCTCCCAGCCCGGTCGATCCGAAGCTCTATCAGGTGAGCGCGTTGACCGGAAAGGGCATGGACTCGCTCGTTGCCGCCATCGGGCAGAAAGTGCACGAACTGCGCGAAGCCGCACGCGAGGCGGAGGCAGAGAACGTCCAGTACGATCATATCTGGGAGCATAAGCGCGAAGCGAGGGAACGTCGCTTCACCGTCCGCAAGCTGTCGGATGGCATTTTCCGCATCGAAGGCGTCCAGGTGGAGCGTATGGTGGTGCAGACGGACTGGGAGAACGAGGAAGCGGTTATCTTCCTGCAGCATCGCCTGAAGCGGCTTGGCGTAGAGAAGGCGCTCGCGAACGCGGGCGCGCGCGATGGGGACGAAGTCCGCATCGTCGGCCGTGCGTTCGAATACGAGTCCGCCCTGTACGCGGACGACCCGTATGCGAACCTGGAGGATTAGACGACCGCGAGGCTTGCGCCGAGCGACCCGTTCCTGCTCGCTTGTCGGGCAGGAACTGCACTAAGGAGAGGGTAAACAGGACTAAATGTCCTGTTTAGTCCGTGTCTGGGAGCGAGGCTTGCGCCGAGCGACCCGTTCCTGCTCGCTTGTCGAGCAGGAACTGCACTAAGGAGAGGAGATGCGCGCGCATGGAAGCGGCGAAGACGGCAGTGGTGAAGATCGGCTCGTCGACGCTCATCGACGAGAACGGGGCGCTCGACCGTTCGTACCTGAAGGCGCTTGCCAAACAGGTGGAGAAACTGCGCGATGCCGGATGGCGTCCTGTCATCGTCTCGTCGGGTGCTATCGCGTGCGGGCTGAAGGAACTGGGGATCAAAGAGCGCCCGACGGACATGCCGAGCCTTCAGGCTGCCGCCTCGGTCGGCCAGAGCGTGCTTTCGACCGCGTATGCAGAAATCTTCGGCGCGCGCGACATCCTGACCTCTGTCATTTTGCTGACGCGCCACGACACGGCGAATCGCCATGCATACCTGCACGCGCGGGATACGCTTGAGCGACTGGTCAGCCTGAACGTGGTGCCTATCGTCAACGAGAACGACACCGTCTCGGTCGAAGAGATTCGCTTTGGCGACAACGACACGCTTGCGGCGCTCGTTGCCTGCCTGATAAAGGCAGATTTGTGCGTTATCTTCTCGGACATTGACGGCCTGTACACGTCGAACCCGCAGACCGATAAGGATGCCCAGCTCCTGCGCGAGGTGGACTTCGTCTCCGAAGCCATCATGGCAAGCGCCGGAGGCGCAGGCTCGAAGGTCGGGTCTGGCGGCATGGTCACGAAGATCAAGGCGGCGCGCGTGCTCATGGTGGCGGGCATTCCGCTTGTGGTGTGCCACGGGAGGGAGCCTGACGCGCTCGTGCGCTTGACCGCAGGCGAAAGCGTCGGCACGCGGTTTGTGGCGCAGCGCAAGCCTCACGAGATCACCCCGCGCAAGC
Organism: Candidatus Aveggerthella stercoripullorum; assembly: GCA_018712955.1. GTDB lineage: Bacteria > Actinomycetota > Coriobacteriia > Coriobacteriales > Eggerthellaceae > Aveggerthella > Aveggerthella stercoripullorum. The sequence continues at coordinate 14,038 of DVGB01000106.1, read as the reverse complement.
TCTGGATCGCACTCGGCGATTCGGCGCGCGGTGCGCTCGTGGTCGACGAAGGCGCTAAGCGTGCGCTTATCGGAAAGGGTTCGTCGCTTTTGGCAGTCGGCATCGTGCGCGTTGAAGGCGTGTTTGCCGCAGGCGACGTGGTAGACCTCAAGGACAGCTCTGACCACGTGTTCGCGCGCGGGCTTGTGGCCGGTTCGAGCGATGAGGTGAGTTTGGCGCGCGGGCGTTCGCAAGCGGAAGTGGACGCGAACAAGCTTTTGGCGAACCTTGCACACCGGCCTATTGTCCATCGTGACGAACTGATCGTGTTCGAATAACCCCGCAGCGCCTTCGGACTTGGCGGAAGGGCTGTCGTCAGGCCGAGCGTGCGAGCGCGCAAGCGCACGGCGGGATGCACAACGTTGAAGGGAACGACTATGACCGAGAACGTGGAGAAGGAAGTCCGTCGGCTGGCGGAGGAGGCGAAGGCCGCCTCGGTGGAGCTTGGCATGGCGTCTTTCGACGTGCGCAACGCGGCGCTGCGCGCTATGGCGGCATCGCTGCGCGCGCACACAGAAGACGTTCTGGCGGCGAATGCCCAGGATATGGAAGCTGCCCGCGCAGGAGGCATGAAGGATTCGCTGCTCGATCGCCTGCTGCTGACCGAAGAGCGCGTGGAGGGCATGGCTTCTGCCCTTGAAGAGCTCGCGGCGCTGCCTGACTCCCTTGGGCGCGTTCTGGAAGATCGGACGTTGGGCAACGGACTGCGCGTGCAGCGCGTGACCGTCCCCTTCGGCGTCGTCGCTATGGTCTACGAAGCGCGCCCGAACGTGACGGCCGATGCTGCGGGCATCTGCGTGAAGACCGGCAATGCCTGCGTGCTGCGCAGCGGGTCGTCGGCGCTTCATTCGAGCATTGCTATCGCGAACGTGCTGCACGAGGCAGCGGTGGGCGCTGGCCTGCCGCGCAACTGCATCCGCATTGTGGAAAGCACCGACCGTTCGTCCGCAGACGCGCTCATGCGCATGCATGGTGTGGTCGATCTTCTGATTCCGCGTGGCGGAGCGGGTCTTATCAGGCGGTGCGTCGAAAACGCGACCGTGCCGGTCATCGAAACCGGTACCGGCAACTGCCACGTCTATGTGCACGAGGCTGCCGACCTTGAGAAAGCGCGCGCTATCGTCATGAACGCCAAGACCCAGCGTACAGGCGTGTGCAACGCCTGTGAATCCCTGCTGGTCGACCGCTCCATCGCGCAGGCCTTCCTGCCGGAAATGCTTGCTGAGCTTGCACGGGCGGGCGTGCTTGTGCACGGCGACGCGGAGGCGCGCACGGCGGCCTCCGTTGCAAGCGAAGGGTGTGCGGATGCCGAAGGCAGCCCGCTGGCGCAGTTCGTCGACGCGACGGAAGAGGACTGGGGCACGGAATATTTGGCGCTTGAGATCAGCGTAAAGGCAGTGGACGGCCCGGAAGAGGCAATCGCCCACATCAACCGTTACGGCACTCATCATTCGGAGGCCATCGTGACCGAGGATGCGGCCGTTGCCGAACGTTTCCTCGCCGCGGTGGATGCTGCCGCTGTCTATGCGAACGCTTCGACGCGCTTCACGGACGGCGGTGTATTCGGGCTGGGCGCCGAGATCGGCATTTCCACGCAGAAGCTGCACGCGCGCGGACCGTTCGCTGCCGATGCGCTGACCTCGTACAAGTACGTGGTTCGCGGTGACGGGCAGGTGCGCTCGTAGTGAAGGCGGGAAGACCTGAGGATTCCCTGCAATCTCCGTGCGGTGCGCTGGCGGCTGCAGAGAGCATGGCGGGCATGCTGCCTGACCGCGAAGGTGCTGCACGGCAGTATGCGGTTTGCGAGCGGTTTGACGATCTGGGCAAAGACGACCCTGACAGAACCTATCGCCTGGGAATCATGGGCGGCACGTTCGATCCGGTGCACATCGGGCACCTTGCCTGCGCCGAGCAAGCGCGCGACGAGTTAGGAATGGACGCCATCATCTTCATTCCCGCTGGCGTGCCGGTGTACAAAAAGGATCAGAAGGTGACGCCTGCGGCCGACCGTCTGGAAATGTGCCGCCTTGCGGTAGCGAGCAACCCGGCGTTCGATGTAAGCAGCATCGAAGTCGACCGGGAGGGCGACACCTACACGGTGGACACCCTGCGCCAGCTGCGCGCGCACTATCCGGACAACGTGGAGCTTTTCTTCATCACGGGCGCGGACGCCGTTATGTCCATCATGAAATGGCGCGACAGCGCGCAGATTGCGCACCTCGCAAAACTGGTGGCAGTGACGCGTCCAGGGTATGCGCCGCCTGAAGAGATGAAGCGCGTTCTGCGCGAGCGGACGGGATTTCAGGTCTCGTTTCTTGAGGTGACGGGACTAGACGTGTCCTCGAGCGATTTGCGCAGGCGTGTGGCGGATGGGCGGTCTATCCGCTACCTGACCAAAGAGGTCGTGTTCCGCTACATCGAGGAGCATGGGCTGTACCGCAATGACGAGGAAGGCGAGCGAGCATGGTCATAGAGATCAAAGACGGCAAACAGGTGCGGGAAGAGAGGGAGCGCGCGGCCCAGGCGCTTGCCCATGCGGCAGCGCATGAAAGTGCGAAGGAGCCCGAAATAGCGCAGTCGTCGCCTGCCGCCGTCCCAGAGTCTGTGGCGCGCGATGCTGCCGAAGGCGGCGGTGCGAAGGACGCTGTCGTGCCCGACCCGTTCGGCAAAGAGAACTACCAGCGCATGAAGTCGCTGCTCAAAGAGCGCGTCAGCCCGAAACGCTTCGCGCATTCGAAAGGGGTCGCAAAGACGGCGCGCAAGCTTGCGCGGGCGTACGGCTATCCCGACCCTGCCCAAGCGCGCATGGCCGGCTTGGTGCATGATTGGGACAAACGCTATGTCGGGGCAGAGGCCAGCGCTCGTGCCGACGAGCTGGGCGTGGACGTTCCCGAATCGGTCAAAACGTCCATGCCATGGCTGCTTCACGGGCCGACGGGCGCCGAAGCATTGCGCCGCCAATTCCCTGAGCTGGGAGAGGCGGTGTTCCAGGCTGTGGCGCGCCACACGTCGGGCGCAAAGGACATGACCGATCTGGACATGATCGTGTTCGTGGCAGACCTCATCGAGCCGGGCCGCACGTTCCAGGACGTCGGCGCCGTGAGGGATGAGGTGGGGAAGGTGCCGCTCGAAGACTTGTTCTTCCAGGCGTTCAAGACCATCTTCTCCTTCCTGGTACAGCATGACCGTCTCCTGCATCCCGATATGGTGGAGATTTGGAATCATTACGCCGTGCGCCGGCCGGGCGCGCACAAAGGCCGGCTATCCTCTACACCCGACCCAAAGCTCAACGAATAACGATGCAGGGCGGCGGCGTGCGAGGTGCCCTTTCGGTGCGGGAGGGCAAGATGTTCTCGCCGCAGCCTTCGGCGAACTGAAGCATACAGACTAAAGATAGGAGCATACGTGACCGAAGAACAGCAGACTTCCTCCGAAGAGCGGAAGGAACTGACCGCACGCGAGTGCGCGCTCGTTGCCGCAAAGGCGGCCGATGAGAAGAAGGCGACCGACATCATGGTCCAGCATGTCGGCGAGCTCGTGTCGGTGACCGAATACTTCGTGATAGCTACGGCGGCGAACAGCCGACAGGTCGACGCCATCGTGGAAGAGGTCGAAGACGCGTGCCGCATCGAGGCGGGCCGCAAACCTGCTCACCGCGAGTACACCAAAGACGGTTCGTGGTCGCTTCTCGATTACGGCGATTTCGTCGTTCACGTGTTCCAGCCTGAGGCGCGCGACTATTACCGTCTGGAAGCGCTGTGGAACGATGCGCCTATCGTGGACTTGCGCGAAGCGGGCATTACGGACGCTGTCTACTCCGATCGCATTGCTGCGCTCATGGAGAAGATGCAAGGGAACGAATAGCCCGCTATGGAGTTTCTTCGGGCGCGAAACTGCTGTGCTAGAATGACAGGCTGAGTATTCGCGCTTTGACGAGACACAAGGGGTCGGCTTCAATGTCGTTTTTGGATATATTCTCTTCGTTCACTAACAACATGTCTTCCGACATGGCCATTGACCTGGGGACGGCGAACACGCTCGTCGCCATCAAAGGCGAAGGCATCGTGATCAACGAGCCGTCCGTCGTGGCCATCGAGAAGAGCACGCACCGTGTGCTCGCGGTCGGCCATGAAGCGAAGAACATGATCAACCACACGCCGGACGCTTTCTCTGCCGAGCATCCGTTGCACGACGGCGTCATCGCTGACTACGACGTGACGGAAGCCATGCTTTCGGCGTTCATCAACAAAGCTGCCACGCGGAAGTACCCGTGGCAGCCGAAGCCGCGCATCGTGGTGTGCATTCCGTGCGGCGCCACGTCCGTCGAGAAGCGCGCGGTGTTCGAGGCGACCATTCAAGCAGGTGCGCGACAGGCCTACCTGATCGAAGAGCCCATGGCTGCGGCCATGGGCGCAGACCTCCCCGTGACCGAACCGACCGGTTCGATGGTCGTCGACATCGGAGGCGGCACGACGGAAGTCGCGGTTATTTCGCTCGGCGGTATCGTGACGTCGTCGTCGCTGCGTCTTGCGGGAAACCGTCTGGACGAAGCCATCGCGACGCACCTGCGCGACCTTCTGGGCATCAAGATCGGCGAGCGCACGGCGGAGATCATCAAAATCAAGATCGGCTCCATTCTCCCGTTTGAAGACGGGCGCGAGCGCGACATGATCATTTCCGGCCAGGACGTTTTGACCGAACAGCCGAAAGAGGTGACCATCCAGTCTGAGGACGTGCGCGCTGCGCTGCAGGCGCCCATTGACGAAATGGTCTTCCACATCAAGGAAACGTTCAAAAAGACCAACCCGGACTTGGCTTCCGACATCATCTCCAACGGCATCCTGCTGACGGGCGGCGGCGGCCTGCTCTCTGGCCTTGACCGCTATCTCACCCAGAAGCTCGAGATTCCGGTCTGGGTGAGCGAAACGGCGCTTACGAACGTGGTTGTCGGCTGCCTGAAGGTGCTGGAGACCCCGACCGCATTGAAGCAGACGCTCATGCGCTCTAAGTAGCGCCAAGGTCGCTGTATGGCTTTGCAATTCCATGGAAACGGTACGGCCCTGCGCGGGCCGCTGGTCGTTGTCATCCTGCTCGTGGTCTCGCTAGCGCTCGTGACCGTATACGCGCGCGAAGGCGAAAGCGGCCCAGTTCACACAGTGCAGAACGCGTTTTCCGGCATATCTGCGCCGTTGAAGGTCGTGGGGTCGGCAATCGGGTCGGCGGGCGAATCGACGACGACCGCTGTCGGCGACCTTACGGCGGATGCGAACACGCTTTCAGGCCTGCGCGCGCAGAACGAGCAGCTGCGCGGCATGGTCTCCCAGCTGGAAGAATACCGTCAGGAAGCCCAGCGCCTTCAGGATTTGCTCGACATAAGGGACCAGTACGACCTGACGTCCGTCTCCGCGCGCGTCGTGGGCAGGTCTTCGGATTCTTGGAACGAGGTCGTGACGCTGGATAAAGGCTCCGACGAAGGGGTCGTTGCCGGCCTTCCGGTGATGTCGGGCACAGGCCTTGTCGGCCAGGTCATCTCCACGACCGCCCATACGGCAGAAGTCCGCTTGCTGACCGACCAGCAGTCCGGCGTTGCCGTCCTGGTGCAGTCGAACCGCGCTGAAGGCATCGTGAGCGGCTCGCTTGAAGGGCTGCTCTACCTCGAGGACCTTCCCGAGGGCACGGAGCTCAAGGCAGGCGACGTCGTGGTGACGAGCGGTCTGGGCGGCAGTTTCTTCCGCGGCATCGTCGTAGGCGAAGTCGTGAGCGTGGAGCAGCAGCCGGGCGACACGCAGCCGGTCGTTATCGTGCGGCCGAACGCCGACGTCACGTCGTTCGAGGAAGTGCTCGTGGTCACGGGCGTAGGGAATGCGTCTGCGGTGGACGCGAATGCCGCGTCATCGGACGCTTCGTCCGAAAGCGCTGACAGCTCGAGCTCCAGCTCCAGCTCGAGCTCCAGCTCGAGCACCCGTTCTGACGAATCCTCGTCCGCATCTTCGGACGAGTCGGGCGATGACGCGTATTTCGACGAGCAGGCAGGAGGTGAGGAAGAATGAGGAGCGAGCTTTTGCCGGTCGTTGTAGGGGCGGTGGCGGCGCTTTTGCTCCAGATCGTCCTCGCGCCGAATATCGCGGTCTTCTCTGCCATGCCTAATTTTCTCGTGGTCTACGTGCTCGTGGTCGCGATGGTGCGGCCCGGCACGTCGCTGTACGTCCTGGCGTTCGTGCTGGGGTTGCTTTCTGACCTGCTGGGGTACGGACCGGTCGGCGCGACGCCCTTTTTGCTCATTTTGGCGTCCGCTGTCGTGTCGCGCGCGTTCGCAGTCTTGAACAACGACACGGTCTTTGTGCCGCTTGCTCTGTTCATGGCGGCAGATTTCGTGGTCGAGTTCCTGTATTCTGCCTTCCTTATCGGCCTGGGCCTTGCGGATTCCGCGGTCGACGCGCTGATTTACCATGCCCTGCCGTGCGCGCTGTACAGCACGGTCGTGGGGCTTGTCGCCTATCCGCTTGCGCGCCATTTCATGGGGTCAGAGACCATAACCGACGTCCATACCGCCACACCGCGGTTCCGCTAGGAGGCGTCGCCCATGCTGCAAGCTATCATCGCCGGCCTCGTCACGCTTATCGTGCTCGTGGTCGGCGTGCTCATCGTATTCAATGTGCGTTCTTCCCGTTCGGAGCAGCGCGCGAAGAGCAGCCTGCACTATGCGTCCATTCGCAGCGTCGGCGTCTCTGCGGAAACGCCGCGTACGGCGAACGGCACGCGCCCTGCGCACGTCCAGGAGGGGTCGCGGCCTGGCACGGTTCCTGCCGAAGCGGTGCGCAGCCGTTTTACCGCAGTGTTCATCCTCCTTGCGATCGTGTTCGGCTCGTTGGCGGCGAAACTGTGGAGCCTGCAGATACTGCAAAGCGAACAGTACCGTCGCCAGGCTGACGAAAACCGCTACACCACCGTCATGACCCCTGCGCCTCGCGGTGTCATCTACGACCGCAACGGCGTGGCGCTCGTTACGAACCGAACGTCCTTGACGGTTCTTGCAGACGCCGAGGTGGCGAACGACCGCGATGTCTTGCTGCGCCTCTCTGCGCTTCTGGGCTTGCCCTACGGCGTTGTGCGCCAGCGTGCGCAGGACACGACGGGAGGCGCGCAGAGCCAGCGCGTTATCGCAAGCGACGTCGACTTGCGCAATATCGCGTTCATTTCGGAACACCAGGATGCGTTTCCCGGCGTCACGACCGAAGCGCGCACGGACCGCATTTATCCGTACGGGGCGCTTGCTGCCCATGCGCTCGGCTACGTTCAGACCGTTTCCGAAAGCGACTTGGAGAACATGTCTCCCGGCCAAGAGCTGGAGATGGGCGACATGGTGGGCCGTTCGGGCGCCGAGCAGTCCTTCGAAAGCTTGCTTGCGGGAGACCATGGCGTGCGCCAACTGGTCGCGGACGCCGAAGGCAACGTGCGCCAGGTCGTGAGCGAGATTCCACCCACGAAAGGAAACGACGTCTACCTTACCATCGACGCGAAAGTGCAGACGGTTGCCGACCAGGCGCTCGCAGAGTTGGTTGCGCCCGGTGGCGCGTTCGGGTCCGGCACGGGCACGGCTGCCGCTATCGTGTGCATGGATGCGACCAACGGCGACATCATCGCCATGTCGAGCTATCCGACCTACAATCCTGCCGACTTCGTGCACGGTATTTCGGACGAACGCTACGATGCCTATAACAACAACGAATACCACCCGCTCAACAACCGCGTCATTTCGGGCGAGTATGCCGCCGGTTCTACGTACAAGGCGTTCACCGGCCTTGCGGGCATGGAGTACGGATTCGCGACGCCTTCGACCGCATGGACGTGCTCGGGAACGTGGACGGGCTTCGGCGAAGAGTACGCGCAGGACTGCTGGGACCTCAACGGCCATGGCACGATCGACCTGCGCACGGGCGTTGTCGTCTCCTGCGACACGGTCTTCTACGAGATCGCAAAGAACTTCTACCTCAACCGTGAGTCCATCGGCGAAGACGCCATGCAGAACGTCATTAAAGAATTCGGCTTCGGCCGTGCGACGGGCATAGACCTTGCGGGCGAGGCGGTAGGCCGGGTGCCCACGCCGCAATGGAAGCGCGAGTACTATGCGGACGCCCCGGAAGAGCAGACCTGGCTTCCCGGCGACAGCACGAACATGGTCATTGGCCAGGGCAACGTGCTGGTCACGCCCATGCAGCTTGCAGTCGGCTACGTCGGCGTCGCGACCGGCCGCCTGCTCCAGCCCCATATCTTCAAGGAGGCGCGCAACTCCGAAGGAAACGTCGTGCTTACCGCTCAGACGGTGGAGACGGGCGTGCCCAACATCGAGCAAGACTACTACGACTACATGCGCGATGCGCTGCACGGCATGGCGACCGAGGACTCCACGGTCGCCCCGTTGTTCGCCGAGCGGGGTATCAGCGCGGCGTCGAAAACAGGCACGGCCGAGGTTTTCGGCAAAGAGGACTTTGCACTCTTCGCCTGCTATGCACCGTACGAGGATCCGAAGTACGTGGTTGCGTGCGTGGTCGAGGAAGGCATCGGCGGTACGTCTGCTGCAGCCCCGGTTTCCGTCGACGTTATGGCGGCGGCGCTCTCGGCGCTTGACGGCACGCTCGAGACGCAGCCGACGGTCTTTTCGGCGTAAGGAAGGGAGGGAAGGACATGCCCGAACAGCTGAACCAGATTTCTTCGCTGAGAACGCCCGATGCGCAGGTGACCCGTGCGACACGTCCGCGCCGGTTCAAATTCCTGCACCTGCCTCTTATCCTGGTGACGGTGCTTCTTGTGGTCTATGGCCTGCTGGTGGTTTACGCTGCCACTTCCTTCGATTCCGAGAAGTACAGCTTTTCACGTCAGCTCATGGGCGTCGTGGCAGGCACGATTGCCATGGTGGCGCTCTGGCGGGTCGACTACCGCATCGTCTCGAACATGACGATGCCGCTTCTGGTCATTACGCTCCTGCTTATCCTCTCGCCGCTCGTCCCCGGTTTGGGCACGGATGCGGGCATGGGCGCACGATGCTGGATCAACGTGGGCATTCAGTTACAGCCGGGCGAGTTCGCGAAGATCACGGTCATTCTGCTCGACGCGAGCGTGCTGGCGCGCTATGGCGGACGGTTGAACGATGCCCGCGAGTACCTGAAGGCGCTTGGCTGCATCATGGCGCCGTTCGTCGCCATCATGCTCCAGCCTGACTTGGGAACGGGACTGGTGTACTTGTTCATCGGCGCGGTAGTGCTCGTGGTAGGCGGCGCCCGTTTGCGGTATTTGCTCATCACGCTCGGTGCGCTCGTCGCGCTGGTCGCGCTCGTGTTCGCGATCGACCAGCTGTACGTGATGGCCACCGGATCGAGCGAATACCTAATCCTGAAGCAGTACCAGCGCGACCGACTGCTCGTGTTCCTCAACCAAGACGGCTACAACTCCGACGAAGGATACAACCTGCGCCAGGCCATGATCGCTATCGGTTCGGGCGGTCTGTTCGGCAAAGGATGGCTGAACGCGTCGCAAAGCGCACTTGGCTTTCTTCCGGAATCCTCGACCGACTTTATCTTCTGTGTTCTGGCGGAACAGTTCGGGTTCGTGGGGTCTATCGTTCTTCTGGCCCTGTACCTGGCGTTGCTGCTGATCTGCTGCCGCATTGCCCGTTCGGCAGGCGATTTGTTCGGAACGCTGCTGGTCATGGGCGTTGTCGGCATGTGGACGTTCCAGATTATGGAGAACGTCGGCATGGATATTGGCTTGATGCCTATCACGGGCGTGCCGTTGCCGTTCATGAGCTACGGCACGTCTTTCATGCTCGTAAACTTCATGCTGCTCGGGCTGATCGGCTCGGTGTGGGCCCACAGCGGGCGTTCTTAGGGAAGGGGAGAATGCATGCAGCTTCCTGTTGACATCAAAGCCGTCTTTGACGAAGCGACCGACATCGACACCGCGCGCCAGACGCCGGTGTTCGCGGCGGTCTACATTGACGAAAGCGCGCCGCAGGACGTCCAAGCGTTCGTGCGCGCTTCGTTTTCCACCATGGCATCGAACGCTCGCGTGAGCATCATGTACTATCCTGCGATGACTCCTGCTCCGGTGCCTGAAGCGGACCTGGCGGTCGTTGTCGCTGGCCTGGACGAAACGACGGGCGGCGTTGCGCAGATGCTGCGCGAAGCAGGCGTTCCCACCATGGTGGTCACAACGCTTCCGCGCCTGGCGGGCGAAATTGCGCAGACGGCAGGCAATGCTATCCCTGAGGGCGATCTCCTTGCGCCGCCCGCACCTCCGACAGACCCGTCGGCGCTGCCGGAGGAGGCGGGTCAGGCGGAACCGTGGCCTCTCGACGATGCGTCCCGCGCCGCGCTCGGCGTGCGCATGGGCCAATGGGTCATCGATGCGTGCCACGAAAAGCGCCTTGCGATGGCGCTTGCCTTCCCGTTCGTCCGCAAGCCTATGGCGCTCGATGCCGTGAACGCTACTGCAGCGCAGAATGCAGGCGTAGGGTTGGTAGTGTTCATCCCAGGCGCGGACATGCCCATCATGACGCTCAACCAAGCGAAGATGCTCCTTCAGATAGCTGCGGCGTACGGGCAGCCTTTGGGCATCGAGCGCGTCAAAGAGCTTGCTGCGGTGGTGGGCGGCGCGTTTGCGTGCCGTTCGGTCGCGCGGCAGCTGGTGGCGTTCGTTCCCGCCCTTGGCTGGGCTATCAAGGCGGCTATCGGCTATACCGGCACGCTGGCTATGGGCCGTGCGGCGGTCGAGTACTTCGAGGGGAACGGCAGCATCGACCACCTGGCCGAAGTCGTCGGTCGTGCGCGCGATAAAGCGGTCATGGCGGCGGAAGCGGCGCGTGCTGCCGAAAGCCCGAAGGATGCGGTGAGATCGGCGGTAGGCGTGGTGAGCGGCAAGATGCGCGGTGCGGCGCAGAGCGTTCGCGAAAAGGGTCCGGGCGTTGCAAAGAGCGTAGCGGATTCCGCGGTTTCGGCTGCCGTCGAAGGCACGGTGGGGGATACCATGGCCGACAAGGCGACCGGCGCAGCGCGCTCTGCCATGAACGCGGTCACCAATGTCGTAACCCGTCGTTTTACGAAGTAGCGCGGCGCTGGGCCGCGGTCTGCCTTGCGCATGAACGGGTTATGCCGGTGTGCAAAGGCAATCAGTTGGAAAACCGAAAGGACAAAGATGACGGATCTATGGCCGCGCCTGGAGCGGCTGATTCCGCGCGCTGAGCGTCCTGCGCGCTATATCGACCATGAATGGGGTGCTACCTATAAGCCGGATGCCGACTATCGCTTCTGCATGGCGTATCCCGACACGTACGAGCTTGGTCAGGCGAACCAGGCTGTGCGCATCCTCTGCAATGTGGTGAACGCTCAGGAAGGCATGGCGGCAGAGCGCGCTTTTCTGCCTGCGGCGGAGTTTGCGGACGTCATGCGCGCAGAGGGGCTGCCGGCATTTTCGCTCGAGTCGTGCGCGCCGCTTGCGGAGTTCGACGCGGTGGGAATCACCTTGCCGCACGAGCTGGCGGCAACCAACGTCCTTGAGCTTTTGGATCTGGCGGGCATTCCGCTGCACGCTGCCGATCGCACGGACGGCGATCCGCTGGTCATGGCGGGCGGCCCCTGTGCGTACAATCCTGAGCCTTATGCGCCGTTCTTCGACCTCATCATCATTGGCGAAGGCGAGGAAGTGAACGTCGAAGTTCTCTCGCTGCATCGGAAAATGCGCGATGAGGGCGCTTCCCGCGCGGAGATCGTGCGTGCGCTGGCAGAAATCCCCGGCTGTTATGCGCCGACGCTCTATCGGTGGCTTTCGGAGGAAGAGGCGCAGGAGCGTGGCAGTTGGATCGAGCCGGTCGAAGAAGGGCTCCCGTCCGTGTTTGAAAAGCGCCTGTTCGAAGGGTTCGCGGAAAGCCCCGCGTGGGAGCCGTGCGTTGTGCCGTTCACGGAAGTGGTGCACGACAGGCTGAACGTGGAGATTCTTCGCGGCTGCACCCGCGGGTGCCGGTTCTGCCAGGCAGGCATGATGTACCGTCCGGTGCGCGAGCGCAGCGCCGACAACATCGTGGCGTCGGTTTTGCGCGGCCTGGCGGAGACGGGCTATGACGAGGTAAGCCTGACGTCGCTCTCTTCGACCGACCATTCCCAGATTGCAGAGATCCTGCGCCGTTTGAACGAAGCGTGCGATGGCAAAGGCATTCGCATTTCCATCCCGTCACAGCGATTGGACTCGTTCGGCGTCGAGATGGCAGGGCTTGTCGCTGGACAGAAGAAAGGCGGCCTGACGTTCGCGCCCGAGGCGGGCACCCAGCGTCTGCGCGACGTCATCAACAAGGGCGTGACGGAAGAAGACCTGTTCAGCGCTATCGATGCGGCGTTCACAGCAGGCTGGCGTCGCTGCAAACTCTACTTCATGATCGGGCTTCCCACGGAGACCGACGAAGACATCAAGGGCATTGCGAGCTTGGCACAGCGTGCGTACGACCATGCTAAAAAGGCTGTTCCGCCCGAGCAGCGAGGCAACGTGCGCATGAGCGTCTCATGCGCACTGTTCGTGCCGAAGGCCCAGACGCCCTTCCAGTGGGACGGGCAGATACCGCCTGAGGAAGCTTTGCGCCGTGTCGACCTGTTGCGCCGTTCGGTCAAATACCGTGCGGTCGATGTGCATTGGCACGACCCCGAGACGAGCTTCGTGGAGGCGGTCATGAGCCGTGGAGGGCGCGAGATTGCCGCGTGGGTCGAAGAGGCATGGCGCCGCGGTGCGCGCTTCGACGCATGGACCGAGCATTTCAAAGAAGATGCATGGCGAGATGCGGCGGAGGCGCTCGGCCTTGACCCTGCCTGCATAGCCCAAAGGACGTTCAGCACGGATTACACGATGCCGTGGTCCCATGTGAGCTCGGGCGTGTCCGTGCGCTTCCTGCGGCGTGAGCGCCAGTTGGCCCAGGAGGGGAAGACGACGCCCGACTGCTCGTTCGACCGCTGTTCCGCATGCGGCGTGTGCCCTGGCTTGGGCGTCGACATTCACTGCCAGGAGGTGCGTCATGGCTAATCCCGACCTGTTCAGGCTGCGTGTCGTCTTTTCGAAGGGCGGACGATGCGCCATGCTTTCGCATCTTGAGATAGCGCGAGCTCTCGAGCGCGCCGTGAGGCGCGCAGGCTTGCCGTACGCGATCAGCCAGGGATTTTCGCCTCACATGAAAATCGCGTTCGGGGCGGCGCTGCCGGTAGGAGTCGGCGGCACGGAGGAAATTTTCGACGTGCAGTTAACCCGTTGGGTCAATCCGGACGATGCGCTTGTGGCGTTGAAGCGTGCAAGCGTGGAGGATTTGATGGTGAGCGCGTGCGCTTATATCGGTCCGCGCGATGCTGCTGCGTCCGTTGCGTATCCGGTGAGCGTTTACGAGGCGGTCTTTTCCCAACCGCTTTCGTCGTGCGAGCTTCCGGAGTCCTTTACGGTCGTGCGCAAAAAGAAGGAGAAGACGCTTTTGCTCGCCGATTATTTGGTGGGCGCGGTAGAGCTTGTTGACGATAGCGATGAGGCGTGCGCTTCGGGAGAAGAAGGTCCGAAGTCGGAGTGTGCTGACGGGATGCGAAGCGAGGAAGACAAGGGCGCCGAAAGCCGCAGTGCCGCAGGCGAAGACTCCGGCAGGCGCGTTCGGTTCACGCTCCGTTCGCTGCCGACCGGCAGCTTGCGTCCCGACCTGGTGGTCGCCGAGCTGGCGAAGGCGAACCCGGGTGTCGAGGTGCAGACGGTTACGCGCGTTGAGCAACGTGCGTGCTAGCGTGCGTTTTCAAAGGGTGTCGAAAGCGCCTTCGCAAGAATCTTTTCCAAATCTTGAAAAAGTACTTGCATAAGTTGGAAGAGTTCCGTAATATATCCCTCGCTGCTCAACGCAGCCGCTGTCGAAGCGGGGTGTTAGCTCAGTTGGTTAGAGCGCCGGCCTGTCACGTCGGAGGTCGCGAGTTCAAGTCTCGTACATCCCGCCATT
>DVGB01000105.1 GCA_018712955.1 Candidatus Aveggerthella stercoripullorum | reverse complement strand
GGAGGGCACCGTGGTGGCCCTGTCCGACGAGGAGACCCTGACCGACGCCATCTCCACCGACGACCAGGCCAAAGAGGGCGTGCTGGTGGTGCTGGACAAGACCCCCTTCTACGCCGAGATGGGCGGCCAGGTGGCCGACCATGGCGCCATTACCGCCGGCGGCGCTGTCTTTACCGTCACCGACGTGCAGAAGAACAAGGGCGGCAAATATATGCACTACGGCAAGATGACCGGCGGCGTGCTCAAGCTGGGCGACACCGTGGCCGCCGCCATCGACGTCAAGCGCCGCCAGGCCGTCATGCGGGCCCACTCCGCCACCCACCTGCTGGACGCGGTGCTGCGGAAGGTGCTGGGCGACCATGTGCACCAGGCCGGCTCCCTGGTGGAGCCCGATAAGCTGCGCTTCGACTTCACCCACTTCGCCGCCCTCACCGCCGAGGAGCTCTCCCAGGTCTCCGCCGCAGTCAACGAGGCGGTGCTGGAGGGCTACGACGTGCACACCGAGGTGCTCCCCATCGAGCAGGCCAAGCAGCGGGGCGCCATCGCCCTGTTCGGCGAGAAGTACGGCGACACCGTCCGGGTTGTGGAGATGGGCCAGGGCTTCTCCGTGGAGTTCTGCGGCGGCACCCACCTGGACAACACCGCCAAGGTGGGCGTGTTCCACATCGACAGCGAATTCTCCGTGGCCTCCGGCGTCCGCCGGATCGAGGCCACCACGGGCCTGAAGAGCCTGGAGCTCATGAACCGCAACCAGGAGCTGCTCTTCCAGGCCGCCGCCATCCTGAAGGCCAAGCCGGCCGAGCTGCGGGAGAAGGCCCAGCAGACCATGGACGAGCTGCGCCAGATGCGCCACACCATCGAAAAGTTCCAGGCCAAGGAGGCCGCCGGCGAGACCGAGCGCATCCTCTTCGGCGCCCACGAGGTGGGCGGGCTGAAGGTGCTCACCGCCGCCATCCCCGAGGCCGACCCCGCCAGGCTGCGCCAGATGGGCGACCAGCTGCGGGACCGGGCCGCCGACGTGGTGGCCGTGCTGGCCTGCGTCAAGGACGGGAAGATCACCTTCCTGGCCGTGTGCGGCAAGCAGGCCGTCCAGAAGGGCATTAAGGCCGGGGACATCGTCAAGCAGGTCTCCGCCATCGCCGGCGGCTCCGGCGGCGGCAAGCCCGAGTCCGCCATGGGCGGCGGCAAGGATCCCCTCATGCTGGACAACGCCCTGGCTATGGTAGATAACTTCGTGTCCATGAAGCTCAAAGGGTAAGCCGCCCAGCGAGCGGGAGCCAGCCGCGCCGCAGGCGCGTCAATTCGCAGCGCAGCGGAGAATTTGTGCCGGGCGAATTCACTTCGCCCGGCACTTATAAAATCTGTGGGGCACCCGCGCGGCCCCACAGGAGCATACAAAACCGGGCCCGCGGGACTTGCGTCCCGCGGGCCCGGTTTTTACAATATGATCATTCCCCCATGATCGCCTGGGCGGCAGACTGGATGACCCGGACGGCCGCGTCGATGCCGATGCGGCTGTTGACGCACAGGTCGTACTCCCGGCTCTGTCCCCAGCGGCCGGCGGCAAAATAGTTGTGGTAGGCCGCCCTGGCCTTGTCCTGGCGGATCACATAGTTCTCCAGATTTTCCTCCTCGGCGCCGTACTCCTCCCGCGCCCGGCGGATCCGCTGGTCCAGGGGCGCATGGACGAACACTTTCAGGACATTGGGCTCGTCCCGCAGGATATAGTCGGCGCAGCGGCCTACGATCACGCAGGACTCCTTGGCGGCCGCCTGCTTGATGACCTTGGCCTGGGCGATAAACACCTGGTCGGGCACCGAGGGCGTGACCACCGTGGTGTACAGGTCAAAAAGGAAGCTGTTGGTAGGCCGCTGATGTTCCGTATCCCGGATGAAATTCTCTGAAAACCCCGTCTTTTTGGCTACCTCGGCAATGAGCTGCTTGTCGTAAAAGGTGATCCCCATCTTCTCGGACAGCTGCTTGGCGATCAGCCTTCCGCCGGAACCGTATTCCCGGCTGATTGTGATGACGATACGCTTCATACAGGCACCTCCTATCCTTTCTACTATTAGTATACCCCATTTCCTTCCTTCCGTCAAAGGGGATTTTCGTCCTCAGGAGTTTTGCAGCCCCGCCGTGCGATTGGTGCACTTCCCCTGGCCCCCTCCCCCGCTTTTTCTTCGATTCTGCAATTTAGAAGTTTTCTCTTGCATTTTTGGCGGCTCCGCATTATAATAACACCATCGTGAGCTGGGCTTGCGTTTCCCCGGCCGCGCCGGGAGATTTCGGCGGGCGCTGAGGCCGCCATACAAAGGGGTTTGGCATTATGGCATTTACGATCAGCAATTCTTACCTTCAGGGCGTGTACGAAAACGTCTGCAAGAAAAACTCTCACGAGCCCGAATTCCTTCAGGCCGTGGGCGAGGTGCTGGAGTCCCTCCAGCCCGTGGCGGATCAGCGGCCCGACATCGTCAAGTCCGGCGTCATCGACCGCATTGTGGAGCCGGAGCGCAGCCTTCTGTTCCGCATCTCCTGGGTGGATGACCACGGCAATGTGCAGGTCAACCGCGGCTACCGGGTGCAGTTCTCCACTGCCATCGGCCCCTCCAAGGGCGGTCTGCGGTTCCACCCCAGCGTAAATCTCTCCATCATCAAGTTCCTGGGCTTTGAGCAGATCTTCAAGAACTCCCTCACCGGCCTGCCTCTGGGCGGCGGCAAGGGCGGCTCTGACTTCGACCCCAAGGGCAAGAGCAGCAATGAGGTCATGCGCTTCTGCCAGTCCTTCATGACCGAGCTGCAGCGCCACATCGGCGCTGACACCGACGTGCCGGCCGGCGACATCGGCACCGGCGCGCGCGAGGTCGGCTACATGTTCGGCCAGTACAAGCGCCTGCGCAACGAATGGGTCGGCGTGCTCACGGGCAAGGGCCTGAACTTCGGCGGCTCGCTCGTCCGCACCCAGGCCACCGGCTACGGCCTGATCTACATCGTCGAAGAGCATCTGAACTGCACCGGCGACACGTTCGAGGGCAAGACCGTTGCAGTCTCCGGCTCCGGCAATGTTGCGATCTACGCGGTCGAAAAGGTGCAGCAGCTGGGCGCCAAGGTCGTCACCATGTCCGACTCCACCGGTTGGATTCACGACCCGAACGGCATCGACCTTGACCTCGTCAAGCAGATCAAGGAAGTCGAGCGCGGCCGTATCTCCGAGTACGCGAACCGTCGCGAAGGCGTGGAATACCACGAGGGCCGTGGCGTCTGGAGCGTGCCGGTGGACATCGCCCTGCCGTGCGCGACGCAGAACGAGCTCTTCCTGGAGGACGCGCAGCAGCTCGTCGCCAACGGCTGCAAGATCGTGGCCGAGGGCGCGAACATGCCGACCACCATGGACGCAACCGAGTACCTGCTAGAGAACGGCGTGACCTTCTTCCCGGGCAAGGCTGCAAACGCCGGCGGCGTTGCCACCTCCGGCCTGGAGATGTCCCAGAACTCCGAGCGCCTGTCCTGGTCCTTCGAAGAGGTTGACGCGAAGCTCAAGGGCATCATGCAGAGCATCTACCACGCAGCCGACGACGCTGCGCGCGAGTACGGCCATGAAGGCAACTTCGTCATGGGCGCGAACATCGCTGGCTTCAAGAAGGTCGCCGACGCTATGCTCGCTCAGGGTATCGTCTAATACGAAGCGGACAGCTTAGCTCGATATACCGCTCATCCCTCGCAAGAGCCAACGAGGCCCCGAAAGGTTTCTTTCGGGGCCTTTCATTTGTCCGCGCTCATGGGAGCCATCTACGCTCTGGAAATAATCTTCGTCTTCCAAAGCGCCCCTTGCTACGTCTCTGCCAGTAGACGCCTGGTATCTAGCATGCACATGCGTATCCACGAATGCCACCAAGCACCACAAAACTATCGGGCCCACATCAGGCTCCAAGGCATGCCATAAACAGAAGTGTGCCTGTTCACCAAGCGCTCCCTGCGCACACGTTTTTACGCGCTTGGTAAGCCGCTTGGCGAGGTCGCAACCCCTATAAGATAGCTTGTTGCGCCTTTACAGTTCTTGAATATCTTTCGCGGAGACAACGTTGTGCGGCGACACAAGGATGGCGCCCACTTGGCCCACGAGCGGCGTGTCCACGTAGAACGTACCGTTTACGGTCTCGCCCATAAAGGAAATGCCTTCGTTTTGCAGCGAGATGGCAATGTCAATGTCGGTAGCCTGCTCGACGAACGCGCGGTCGGGCGTAATGGCCACGATGAAGTCGACTTTATGCTGTTCCAGGTAGTCGACCTTTGCCTGAACGCTTGGAAGCGGCTCATTGAACGCAACGGAGAAGACGCCGAAACGTCGAGCTCCCTTCTTGAGAATCATGCCCTCGTCGTATTTCGAAAGATCGGAAGTGTCCAGTACGAAGACAGTTGCCTGCTTGTCGCGGTATGAGGCAGCGGCGTCCTCGACGCTCACCGGCTCTTTCTCCTCTTCGGTCAACGTGCCCGCCGCATTGAACAATGGCGTTCCGCCACCCGTCGTACTGCGAGAAGGCACCTGTGCTGATACAGGGCTGGAGACGGCAGAATCTACCGTACTGTCTTCCACGCCTGCCGCAGGCTCGGCAGCAGCTCCTGCAAAAGCGCTCGCCGCACTCGTCGCCTCATCAGCCGCCTCGACCGCTCCACTGCCCTCCGCTGCCTCAGAGGATTCAGAGGCGGATTCGCTCCCTGCAGAAAGAGCCTCCGTTCCTTCAGAGGCATTCGATGCAGATGCGCTTTCATCCACATCCGACACGCCTTGCCTGCTGCCGTCGACCGATGCCTGTCCGCGCGCGAGGGAGGAAGCGCCGCTCGCCGCGTCCGAATCTTCGTCTTCAGCCTCTTCGACCGCCGTACCTGCGTAGAGAATGGCCGTGTACCCCTCGAGCTCTCCCGTAGCGTCGTCGATTTGGCTTGCCGTAACGTTCCAGTTATGCCCCACGCTCAGATACGCAACGAGCGAACCGATGCCCACGAGCACCAGCAGGACAAACACCACAAGGGCTATTTTTTCGCGCGAGATTGCAGTCATGCCCTGCATTTTACCTCAGGTTGAGGGCGCTTTCGTGTAGGCACGGTAACGGTGTAGGAATGCCGGCCGCAAGGCGAAAGCGCCCCCGTTGACAACGCGCCGCGCCTCATGCACAACGCGAACCCCCGGTTCGCTACACAGCGCGCTGGGCAAAATCTTGCTCGACGCCTGCTTTCCACGCGGCGGTCATCGGACGTGCGGCACGAACAGCAGAAACGGCAGAGCCTACCGCGTCATAGACAGCCTCGCACCCGGCGGAATCGCACACGTACGTTGCCGCATGGTCTGCCGCAATCCCCATTCCTGCCGCAGTCTCGATCGCATCCATGTTCGCACCTAAGAACACGAACTCCCACCCGTTCTTCGCCGTGCGCTTCGCCACCATACTGCGAATTTTCTCTACGCTGTATTCCTTGCTTGCGTTTTCGAACCCGTCGGTCGTGATAACGACGACCGTGCGGAAAGGGCGCCCCAGCGGGTCAGCCTTCTGTCGTTTGTTCACGCGCTTTACGGTATGCCCTATGGCGTCGAGCAGCGCCGTCGTGCCACGGACCACGTACTCCTTCGCCGTCAACGGCTTGACCTCAGCTAGCTCAACGCGGTCGTGCAAGACCAGGCGCTCATGGTCGAACAGAACCGTGGTCACGAACGCCCTGCCCGGCTCCTTCTGCTGCTGTGCAATCATGCGGTTAAACCCGCCGATAGTATCCAACTCGAGACCCTGCATCGAACCACTGCGGTCAAGAATGAATACAAGCTCTGTTGCGCGATTTTCTCTCATTGTCGTCTCCTTTTCACCTCGTAGCTGGCTTAAGCGCTTTGATGAAAAGAAGGCTACGCTGCTTTGAGGCGCGAATGGTCGCCTGCCAAGCGACACTTCCCGGCGCTCTACCGGCCAATGAGCGGCTGATCGAATGCAAAGAGCGTCTCGTTGATGAGCATCACGTCCCACATCTTGCGGACGATAAAGTATTCGACGATGATGTCGCCCTTGTTTGCGTGCGTGAGCGCGTATCCTGCGCGGGCGATCAGATCGCGCGTTTCATCCAAATTGAGCCGAAGCGCGACCGCAAGCGCAAGCGCCGTGGGCTTGCTCGGCTGGTATCCCTTCTTTGAGCGAATTTTACTGAAGAGCTTGCGATCGATATTCGCCCGCTTGTAGACCTCGGGGTCGGTCATGTCGCGTTCGTCGATCAGGCGAAGCAACGCTTCGGAAAAGCTCTCCTCCACCTGTTCGACCACATCCTCGAGACGGCGCGGAGCAATACTGCACACCGCGCGGCGCGGCGCATCTGCACCATCAATTGACAGAGCGTTTGGTAAAGCCTCGAGCGCGTCGGAAAAAATGGGCTCGGCAGCGGACGCAGCGAATGCGGACAGCGTGCCAGGCTGCCCGCCCCTCCGACAAACAGCATCTCGCTCGAACGATGTCGTATCCGCAATGAAGTTTTCGACGTCCTCTCTCAGTTCGCGCGAAAGCTGGTACGACTGCCTATCGTAGACGACCAGGCAAACGTCGAGTTCACATGTTTCCAAAAACGCGCCGATGGCCTGTGTGGCAATGCGAAGTGCCCTGTCTTTCGGAAAGCCGTACGTGCCCGTTGAAAGCAAGGGGAATGCGATAGAGCGGCAATGGCTGCACGCTGCTATCTCCAAGCAAGAACGGTAACATCGCGCAAGCGCCTCGGTCTCGCCAGCGTTGCCGCCTTGCCATATAGGTCCGACCGTGTGAATGACCATGCGTGCGGGAAGTCTGCCCGCACCGGTGCACGCTGCCTCTCCTACGCCAATACGACCCACCTGCGCCCTCATGCGCAACAGCTCTGGCCCCGCAGCCTCATGGATGGCGGAATCGACGCCGAGCCCGATAACCGGGTCGGGGTTTGCTGAATTCACCAGCGCATCAACGTGCATTCGCGTGATATCGTTGCGCACTATCTGCAGCGGCATAGCCGTCCTCCTCGTCCGGCGTTCTTGTACGAAGTCCACGTCGCCTTCATGCTGCCCCGGCACAAGAACGCATACGCTTGGTGCCATGGTAAGCCTTCGGTGTGCGCACGGGCATGGACTTTTGGCCGAAAAACGAGCTGCTGCCATGCATGCACCGCCACAGGCTGCTTTACCTCCGCGATGGGGGCACCTCCTTTGTCTACGCCTTTGCAACAGGACCGAGAGATGGCTTATGCTGAGAGCGAAAGTCTCCCCTCCGCAGCATTGAGCGCCGGCGGAACGCGAGAAAGGAACCGCATGTCCGTCGAAGCCGTAAGGCAGTATTTGGAGCAGTACGACCTGGCAGGTCGCGTTCAGGAATTCGAAGTGTCGAGTGCGACTGTTGAGCTAGCGGCACAAGCAGTCGGCTGCGAGCCTGCGCACATTGCGAAGACGCTTTCGTTTCTAGTAGACGACCGTGCCGTCTTGATTGTGGCGGCCGGAGATGCGCGTATCGACAATCCGAAGTTCAAGGCGGCATTCCACACGAAGGCGAAAATGCTCACGCCCGAACAGGCTGTCGAACTGGTAGGGCATGCGGTCGGCGGGGTCTGTCCGTTCGCCGTGAAGGACGGCGTGCGCGTGTTCCTGGATGAATCGCTGCGCCGCTTCGGCGTGGTCTACCCTGCCGCCGGCAGCGCCGCGAGCGCCGTGCGGCTCACCTGCGATGAGCTGGAGCGCGCATCTCGCTGCGAAGCCTGGATTGACGTCTGCAAAGGCTGGCGGGAGGAGTAAGGATGCACACCATGGGAATGGGAGTCGGCATAGGGCATACGTTCACCGTGTTGTACCTCTTGTTGCTATACGCGGTCGCCATCGCGTTCGTCGCGGCGGTCCTCTACTTCGTCGTGAAGAAGGCCGTCATCGCGGGCTTGCGGGAAGCGCGAAAAGAAGCACGCGAGGAAGAGCGCGCGAAAAGCGACCTGTAGTCCGAGCGACTCAGGGGCGCGCTGGCCAAGACGCCCGCCGCCCGCTCGCTTCGCACCAATGCAAGCTAGTCATTCCAGCAAGACCAAGAGAGACCGACCCCTCAAGGGATCGTGCGTTGGCTTTCGCCCCTCGGTCGACCGCCCGTCGGCCAACCGCGCAAAGAGGCAGGACGCAGCGGCGCCCCGGACACGCAGTCCGGGGCGCCGTTTTTCCTTGATAGGCTGCGAGTTGCGCGCTACAGCAACATCGGCAGAGCGTAAAGCGCGATGGCGACCACCACGGCCACGACCGTCGCGATCGTCCAGATGCGGAACTCGCGGTCCATCTTCGCGCGCTCGGCTGCGGGCGGCTCGCTTGTGGCGACGAGCGCCGGGTCCAGCTCCTCCGGCTTGCCGTAGACCTTCGTGCACACGCCGAACATGACCAGGCCCAGGATGCACCACACAACGCCCGTGATAAGCGCCTCGGGCACGAGCTGTGTCATCATGACAAGGTAGATGACCACGCTCACCGGCGCGCCTACCATAACGCCTGGCACCTTGAACGGGCGTTTCAGGCCAGGCATCTTCCGGCGCAGGCCGAACGCCGCCGCGATGCCGATCACGTAGTAGAACAGGTCGGCAAACAAGCTCAGGTTCGAGATGTAGACAAGCGAGCCCGTGGCGACGAGCAGCACCGTGATGACGCCGAGCGTGAGAATAGCAACGTAGGGCGTCTGGAAGCGCGGGTGCAGCTTCGCGAACACGCGCGGCATGGAGTCGTCGCGCGCCATAGTGAACAGGTAGCGCGGCGGAACGGCCAAGCTCGCGTTCATGGTAGAGAAGTCACCACCGAAGGCAATGCCAGCCGCCAAGAGCAGCAGCGGGAAGCCTAGGATGCCGGCGGTCATCATGGCCTCGGCATACGGCGCGGACGACTCTGCGACCGCTGCCAGGCCTTCGGGCGGCACCAAACCGACCAGGAACCACTGGAACAGGGCATTGACCGCGAAGATGATAAACGGCGAAAGGATAAGGGCACGCGGGATATTAAGGTGCGGGTATTTGATCTCCTCGCCCATGGCGCAGCACGTCTCGAAGCCCGCGAAGCACCACCAGATCATGGCGACCGCGGCAATAAACCCGCCGACGCCCATGCCGGAAAGGAAGTCAGGCGTCTCGACGAAGTTCGGCAGCGCGACGTTCGGAATCATGGTCACGAACCAGATAATCGCCACGCCCCAGAAGAAGAACATGAAGCCGTTCTGCAAACGGCCGGTAATCTGCACGCCGCACACGTTCGTGATGATGAACGCCACGAGCACAACGCATGCAAGCACCGTATCGCTCACCGGAAGCTCCACGCCGAACGCAGCGAACATCGTCTTGAAATAGTACGCGAACGCAAGCGACTCGCCTGCCGTAACGCTCACCAGGGAAATGATGAAATTCCAGCCTGCCAAAAAGCCGAAGGGCCGCCCGATACCAAGCGACGCATAGCGGTACGTACCGCCCGCGTACGGCAGCGCCGCACCCATTTCGCCGTAAAGCAACGCCGGATAGACGCTGATCAGCATGGCAATGAACGTAGCGAAGATGACGCCTGCGCCCATCTGGCCGACGATATTGCCGCCCGTCGTGAACAGGCCGACGCCAATGACCGTGCCCGCCGTGATGGTGATGGCCTCGCGCAGTCCGAAAGTGCGCCGAAGCGCCGTCTGCCCGCTTTGGGCCGTCGAACTCCCTTGCTCGCTCATGGCTACTCCTTCCTCAGGATACTGGACCTACCTTCTAAAAGGTGAGTAAGAAAGTGCTTTATCACTCTGCTGTGCTAAAGCGTTCGTCGTCATTGTAGCCATTGCCTGCATGAGCGGCAATGCAAAGTTTCAGAAAGGTTTCAGGGGAGTATTTCGGACGAAACAAGAAACATGGCGCGATGCGCACGTCTGCGATACATGCCCGCACATACCCACAAGACATGCCTGCACATGCATACGAAACATGTCCGCACATGCATAACATATCCGCACAAGCATACGAGACGTGCCTGCGCATTTCTCGCAGGCGCTTGTCCGCTTTCGGCCAACGAGCGCCCGCTCTTCAGCAAACCCTCACCTTTTCCCCGTTTTCGTGCTTGAAAACACGGAAAAGGTGAGGGTTTGCCATCAGACGGCGCGCAAAAGAGGCTGCGCGCAAATCAAATCGTACGCAAAGGAGCGCAA
The DNA here is from genome assembly GCA_018712955.1 of Candidatus Aveggerthella stercoripullorum. Lineage (GTDB taxonomy): Bacteria > Actinomycetota > Coriobacteriia > Coriobacteriales > Eggerthellaceae > Aveggerthella > Aveggerthella stercoripullorum. The sequence goes on along the minus strand of DVGB01000105.1, from coordinate 4,639 downwards.
CGGCCATCGCGCATGCAATGTCATCAAGCAATTTGGCATCGCCATGCCGCACGCAAAGAGCGCGACGGCAAGCCGACCGTTATGCCAAGCCGCATGCCTTTCGCAGTTCGTCCACGCGGTCAGTCCGCTCCCAGGTGAACTCCGGGAGCTCGCGGCCGAAATGACCGTACGACGCGGTTTTGCGATAAATAGGACGGCGGAGGTCAAGCTGCGCAATGATGGCGCCCGGACGCAGGTCGAAGACCTCGTTCACGGCGCGCTCGATGTCCTCTTCCGGAACCTGGTTCGTGCCGAACGTGTCCACCATGACCGAAATAGGACGCGCCATGCCGATGGCGTAAGCCACCTGCACCTCGCACCGGTCGGCCAAACCAGCAGCCACGACGTTCTTCGCAACCCAGCGCGCTGCGTACGCACCAGAACGGTCGACCTTCGTGCAGTCTTTGCCGGAGAAGGCACCGCCGCCATGGCGGCCCATACCGCCGTACGTGTCCACGATAATCTTGCGGCCAGTAAGGCCAGAGTCGCCCATCGGGCCACCGATGACGAAGCGGCCGGTCGGGTTCACATAGATTTGCATGTCCGGCGCAGCAACAAAGCCTTCTTCTTCGAACACCGGGTTGATGACGTGCTCGATCATCTGCTCGCGCAGCCAGTCGACGCCCACTTCCTCGGAATGTTGCGTGGAGACGAGCACCTTTTCCACGTGCACGGGATGACCGTCCTCATAGCGCACGGTAACCTGCGTTTTGCCGTCCGGGCGCAAATGAGGAACGATGCCCTGCTTGCGCACAAAGGTCAAACGCTCCGCCAGACGATGCGCCGCATAAATCGGCAGGGGCATGAGCGTTTTCGTCTCGTTGCACGCATAGCCGAACATCATGCCTTGGTCGCCTGCGCCGACCTGGTCGAATTCGTCGCCTTTAATCACTTCGCCATGCTGGGTTTCGTAGGATTCGTCCACACCCATGGCAATATCGGCACTCTGGTCATGAATGGCGTTCAGCACGCCGCAGGTTTCGCAGTCGAAACCGTACTTCGCACGCTCGTAGCCGATGTCTTTCAGCACGTCGCGCGCGATAGCCTGCACGTCAACGTAAGCTTGCGTGCGAATTTCACCGGTCACGATGACCATGCCCGTGGTAGCCAAGGTTTCGCACGCGCAGCGCACCTTTGCCGGATCTGCCGGCGCGCCGTTCGGAGCAACGTAGCCGGTCTTTGCCAGCTCCGTTTCCTTCTCCAGAAGGGCGTCCAGAATGGCGTCGGAAATCTGGTCGCAGACCTTGTCGGGGTGACCTTCGGTCACGGACTCCGACGTGAACAAGAACGAGGATTTCTCAGATTGAGTCATGAATAGCTCTCTTTCATTCGGCGCACGGGCAAAGACCCGCACGGAACGCACGCTCGGTGTCCTGCCGCCGACTGAACGCCGAAGGCAGCGGCCGAACGAAGCGCCGCTTTCGATTCCGATACAACAGAATCATTCTAAGGTTAAGATAGAAGTAAGCAAGAACGACACAAAACCAGGATATGGAATTGTTGATTGCTTGATACCAATTCTGCGTGCTGTTTGCGGCGGAGCTGGAACCGGCGCAGAGGAACCCAGCACAGCAACACGACCGGTTCGCCCCTGCGCCGTAATCACGCTGATGGCATGATCGAATTCGACGAAAGGCACGAGATGACCGCACCTGAAACCCCTTCCCTTGAGAACGCCCCGCGCACGAGTGTCGAAGGCGGCCAGTACGCGCCCTTGTCCCCCGCAGGATGGGCACGCGTGGAAGAATGCCGCGAGAATGCACGTGCATGGAACGCCTGGCGCAAGAGTCCGGCTGCCGCCCCGGCACCGCGCGCCGTTCCCGTGCCAGGCGGATGCACGAAGAACGCCGACTATGTGGACGAATACTTCGCCATCATGGACGAACGCGACGGCGACATCCCCGGCCGTCGCGCTGCGCGCAGCTACATGCTTGGCTCCACGGGCATTGTGCACCACCTCGTCGTGGCGTCCTCGTACGTACCGCGCTTCTACGACCGCCGCACGTACGACACCATGAAGTACACGGTGGAGACCACGCACCGTATCCTGTGCAAAGTCATCCAGCATTACCTGGACGATGCAGACTACCGCACCATCTTCTCCTACGACGAACGCCTGGCAGAGCTCATCCTCTTGCCGCGCGGTTACGACGCGCTTCTGCCTTTCGCGCGCTTCGACGTGTTCCTGGATGAAAACGACCTTACGCTCGGCTTCTGCGAGTTCAACGGCGACGGCTCGTCCGGCATGAACGAGAACCGAGAGATCACGAACAGTCTGCGCGATGTGCCCACCATGCGCGAGTTCGCCGCCCGCCACCAGGTGCAGGAATGCGAGCTGTTTGAAGCGTGGGTCGAGGAGTTCAGCCGCATCTATAGCACGTTCGTCAACCGCGTGAAGCATCCGCGCTTTGCGGTGTGCGACTACCTGCACAACGGCGTTGTCGACGAGTTCCACCTGTTCGCACAGCTCTTCGAGAAGCATGGCACGCCCTGTACCGTGTGCGATGTGCGCGACCTGCACTTTGACGGCGAAGTCCTGCGCGACGCCGAGGGCGAGCGCGTCGACGCCATCTGGCGCCGCGCTGTCACCAACGACGTGCTGGAGTACTGGGATGAATCGCAGGACCTCATCGAAGCCGTGCGCGCACAGAAGGTAGCGCTCATCGGCAGCTTCGCTGGACATATTGTGCACGACAAACAGATCTTCGAAGCGCTCTACCATCCGAAGACGCGCGCATTCCTGACGCAGGAAGAAATCGAATTCGTCGAGCGTACCGTGCCGCAAACGCGCTTCCTCGACGAGCGCGAGGTGGACCTTGCAGAGATTCGCGCCAACAAGGACGCCTGGATTGTAAAGCCCACCGACGCCTACGGTGCCGCAGACGTTTTCGCAGGCTGTGCATGTACGCAGGAGGAATGGGAAGGCGTCATCGACCGCTTTGCCAACGGCGCCGCAGGCGCGCCCTTCCTGGTGCAGCGCTACATCACGCCGTTCCGTACGCTCATTCTGCCGCCTGATTTGGATATTGCCGACCAAGCAGACGAAGAGGTCCCGCGCGAGGGCGCGCTCTACAACAACCTGGAGGGGCTGTATTGCTACAACGGGCACTTCCAAGGCGTCTTCAGCCGCATGGGACCTTACGCCACCATCTCGAAGCCCATGGCAGGCATCACGTGCGCCACACTGTGGGTCGACTGCAGCCTGTAGAAAGCACTCGCGGCGCAGGACGTGCGCTTCCCGCTCATAGTCGTCAGCCCGCACCGCCCGCATACGCTGTTCGCCCGCCCCGAACGCCGGAAGGACCCGACCGTGAGCAACCCGATTGACCGCACGTCCGCGCCTGAAAAGCCGTCCGTTGCCGCCACTTTGCTGGGGACGGTCGCGCTTGCGGTCGTCTTGGTGCTCTCGGGGCTCATGGTCTGCACGCTTCCTGGCTCCACCTGGCTGCTCTCAAACGCATTCAGCGACGACGAGCTTTCCCCTTACACTCGTCAGGAGCTCGTCGTCGCAGCGCTCGCAACGCGTGACTACACGGTAGGGAGCCACGACCGCGAAGCATTACAAAACACGCTCGATACGCTGGAGTCCAACTTAGCCGCCTCGCTCGATACGACCGTCAAGGACGCATCCGGAAAAGAAAGCTCGCAATCTGAGCGCACTACGAAGGCTTTAGCAGATGGCGCAATCGCGCACGGCAGCTCTGCCGACAACTCCCCCCGTAATTCTTCAAGCATCATCGCTTTCGGCGAGGAAACGACGTTGCCGAAAGATGCCCTCTCTCATCTGGACGACGTCTGGCGTGTGCTTCAACCGGTGTACGCCTTTTATATTCTTGCCGTCGCGATAGCGGCGGCAAGCGCATGGCAGGTGAGCCGCACATGGAATAGCCCCTTGGTGCGCCGCGCGCTAGGACGGGCTCTTCTGGCGGCTGGCACCGTCGTCTTGACAGCTTTCTTAGCGTTCGGTGTTTGGGCCATCCTGGATTTCAACGGGTTGTTCGCTCTCTTGCATTCGCTCTTTTTCGCGGAAGGCACCTGGACGTTCAGCTACGAGTCCTTGCTCATCTGCATGTACCCGCTCCCCTTCTGGATGGGCATGGGCGTCATCTGGCTCGCCGTCACGGTAGCAGGTTGTGCAGGTTGCATCGCATACGGTAAAAGACTTGCGACGCATGCTCGGTAGGATGCCCTGGCAGACAACCACGTGCGCGCAAAAGCAGACCGCAATGATTCCATGCCCGAAAAGCCGACAGTGTCCACAACGGCTGTTGCGAGTACGCGCCAACAGCAAACCGCCAGGAAGCATTCCTCGTTTTGCCCTATACCTGTAGCAAAATCAGGAGTTAGTGGAAAGAATTTCGAGTACTGAAAACATCCTTACGCAACAAAGGCCGTAAACCACGTCGTGAGAACACCAATTTGCCGTATTCTCCACGAAATCACAACTGCAGAACACGGATACCACGACATCGTCGGCAAGAACGGGTTCAACACTCGAAATTCTTTCCACTAACCGCCCGGAAACCTGCAAATTGATTGTTCCGGCATCAGTCTGCTGGAATCAGCGTTGGACATTATCGCCCGATCGAATGTCGGCACC
>DVGB01000104.1 GCA_018712955.1 Candidatus Aveggerthella stercoripullorum | reverse complement strand
TTTTCGTCTTGTGCGCTCCTGCTACAAACGCACGACGTTGGAAGCCTGAAGCTTGCCGTTCTGGCCTTCGGTCACGTCGAACGAGACTGCCGCGCCTTCATCCAGCGTCTTGAAGCCGTCCATCTGAATTTCGGAGAAATGGACAAACAGGTCTTCCCCGTCCGGATGAGAGATGAACCCGTAGCCCTTCTCAGGGTTGAACCATTTGACAGTGCCCTCAGCCATTCTGAGCCTCTCTTCTTCCCGGCTGCCGCCAGGCTCTCGTAGTTCACGCCCAGATGCCTGTGAGCGTGCGGCCTTCTATGCGGGCCGTGGCCTCACTGTACACTAGTTTTGCCTGAACAGAAGCGTACTTTTTGAGATTATTCTCGGGTTCCGAAGTAATGTGCGCAAATTTCCATATGCTGACCAAGAATATGCAAGCAAACCGAAGTGCGCAAGAGCGCTAAATGGCGCCCTCTCCTTCCTGCGCAACACGTCGCAGCGCTCGGCGCCCTGCACGCACAATACCGCTCTTGCAGCGCGCAGCGTTCAACGCCCTGCGCACGCTACGCCACCCTTGCGACAGCGCAGACTTCCCGTGCCGCTTACTGAATCTTCGTCGACTCGAAGAACTCTTCCAGCGCTTCTTCGTCCAGCGACACGTCCGTCAAATCGATGCCGTATGCGCCTCCGAGCGCATACGCCTGCTGGCTGCGCAGCTCCGCTTTGTCGTTCTTGCCCGCTTCGCGCAGGTATTCGGCCTCCAAAAGCAGGCTGCGGCAGATGTACTCGACCGCACGGGGGTCCGTGCCGGAAATCTGTACCACCGAGGCAATGCTTTCAGGCGCAAGCGACAGCAGCACAGCGCCATCCAGCTCCGTTGCTTCGCCCACGGTCGCCTCCAGCATGTCCGCCGCCGCTTCGGGGTCCTTTTCGTCGATAGCACGGCGGATGCTCTTGCGAATGCCCTCTGCAAGCTGCATGAACAGCCGCATCAGGTAGTCTTGCTGAAACATATCGTTTCCCTCTCTATTCTTCCGGAGGCCGCAAGCCCACGTGCTCGAAAGCGCGCGCTGTCGCCTGACGCCCCTTCGGCGTGCGGACCATGAGACCCTGCTGCATCAAATACGGCTCGTACACGTCCTCGACCGTGTCCGGATCCTCCGAAAGCGCCGACGCGAGCGTGGTGAGGCCCACCGGCTTGCCGGAAAACCGCTTCGTGAGAATCTCCAGCAATCGGTTGTCCGCTGCATCCAGGCCCATGTCGTCCACTTCGAAAAAGCTCAACGCCTGCGCCGCGCAGTCTTCGTCGATCAGGGGGAAGCCCTTCACCTGTGCCCAATCCCTCACGCGTTTGAGCAGGCGATTTGCCAAACGCGGCGTACCTCGCGAACGGCGCGCCACTTCGAGGGCGCCTTCACGGTCGATGGCAACGTCCAGAATGGACGCTGAGCGCTGCACGATGTCGGCCAGCTCTTCGGGCGTGTAGTAGTCTAGGCGGTATACGATGCCGAAGCGGTCGCGCAAAGGCCCGGTCAAAAGGCCCGTGCGCGTTGTGGCGCCAATGAGCGTGAAGCGCGGCAGCTCAAGGCGGATAGACCGTGCCGCCGGCCCTTTCCCCACCACGATATCAAGCGCGAAGTCTTCAAGCGCCGGATAGAGCACCTCTTCGACCATGCGGTTCAAACGGTGGATTTCGTCCACGAACAGGACGTCGCCTTCCTCCAGGTTCGTAAGGATGGCAGCCAGGTCGCCCGTACGAGCAATGGCCGGACCGCTCGTGGTTTTGATGTTCGACCCGAGCTCGTTCGCGACAACGGTGGCCAGCGTGGTCTTTCCCAAACCGGGAGGGCCCGAAAACAGAATATGGTCCACCGTTTCACCGCGCCCGCGCGCCGCTTCGATCAAGATGGCAAGGCTTTCCTTGACTTTCGTCTGCCCTAGGTAGTCCGCCAGCTTTTTTGGGCGCAGGCTGCGGTCAAGCGCCAGGTCGTCTTCCGTCAGCTCCGCTGTCACCGTACGCGCACGCGGCGTGCGGGAGGAAGCGGCGTCCGCCTCGAACAGCAGTCCTTCAATCTCCACGTCGTTCGCCACGTTGCGTCCTCACCTTGTCAGTCGTGTCCTTTTTCCGCGCGCGCATTGTCGCGCATGACGCCTTGCGTCGACCGCTGCGCACTGTCTTCCGCACGTTCGCGCGCCTTTTTCGACAGCGCTTCACAGCATACCGCACCGTCTTATTTTCGCCCAACAGCCTGTCTTGTCGCCGCACACTTCACGTTTCGCTGCGGTTTTCACGCTTTCTACGCCGCTACGAAAGCGACCCCAGGCGTTTGAGCGCGTACTGCAGCATGCCTGTTTCTCCCCCGTCGTCCGGCGCGTCTTTGAGCGCAAGCTCCGCCTCTGCAGACGTGAAGCCCATCGACAAGAGCGCTTCGCGAGCGCCCGCCAAATCCTGCGATGCCTGCGGCGCAAAAACCGAAGCCTGGCCAGGCATCACGTCATCCAGCGAGCCTTTCAGCTCCAAGATGATACGCTGCGCCGTCTTTTTCCCCACGCCAGGAATGCGCGATACCTGCGCAACATCCTGCGCGGCGATAGCGTTCGCCAGTTCGGAAGGGGAAAAGACCGAAAGCGCCGCAAGCGCCACTTTCGGGCCGACGCCCGAAACGCTGATCAGGCGCTCGAAGAACGCCTTTTCCTGCTGGCTCAAAAAACCGTAGAGCGACATGCCGTCTTCGCGAACCTGCAAATAGGTGTGCACAAGGACGCGCGAGCCCTTTTCCGGCAGGCGAGAAAGGGCCTGGGCGGACATACCGACCGCAAAGCCCACGCCGTTCACTTCGACGAACGCCGTGTCTTCGGATACTGCAGCCACCGTGCCGTTCAAAAACGCGATCATTTCGCTCCTATCTTCGCGGCGAGGTCAGTCTCGGTGCGTGGCATAGCAAATTGCGGCCGCCAGCGCATCCGACGCATGGTCGGGGCGCGGCGGTTCCGGCAGCTTTAGCAGATGCCGAACCATGTACTGGACCTGCTCTTTGCCCGCCGAGCCGGTGCCCACCACCGCCAGCTTAATCTGGCGGGGCGTGAACTCTCCTACCGCAATCTCCCCTTCGGCGCAGGCAACGAGCGCTGCACCGCGCGCCTGCCCCGTCGCGAACGCCGCCGTGATGTTCTGGCCAAACCACACCGTCTCAATACCGACGCAATCCGGCTGGAACCGTGCGATGACCGCGGCTACCTGGTCGCGGATTTTTTTCAGCCGATACGCCAGCTCCGTGTCGGGCGAGGTGGACACGCACCCGTAAGCAAGGCAGGTCAAGCGTCCGCCGTCTTGGCGCACGACGCCCCAGCCGGTGTTCGCCAGGCCAGGGTCTATGCCAAGGATGGTTCGCTCTTCGCCCGCCACAGTTGCCTTTCTTCTACAAACATTTGTTCGCATTATAACAGGAGAGCCTCCGCACGTACGCACATTTCACGATGCGCGCACGAAAAACGTGCGGCAACCGCATCGAACCGCCGTACCCCTCAGCTGCTACCCGCCAGCAAAAAAGCGGCCGCAGCCCCCGAAGGCCGCGGCCGTCCTTGCTAAATACTCGCGAAGCCGAAAACGCCGCAGCAAGCACCTCTTAAGGCAGCTTGCCATGCTTTTCCGCAACGCCGCTTCGTACGCCGTTACAGCACGTCGCGCGTGAGCACCATGACCATCTTGGCGAACTGCGCGCGCGTGCACGATCCTTGCGGGCTCAGCATGGTTCCGCTCGAAGAGGCAATGCCGCCCATGATGCCCTGGTCGTAGCACCACGCCACGCCCGTGCGCGCATAGTCGGACACGGACCAGGCATCCGCCAGACCCCAGACTGCGCCGGAGTTCGCGTAAATGTACACACCGCTCATGTCGGCTGCGCGTGCCATGATGACCGCCACTTGCTCGCGCGTAGCGTAGTCGTCCGGCCCGAAGCAGTCGGTCCCGCCGTAGCCCGAAACAATGCCGACGGTGTACGCCCAGTTGATTGCCGCCTCGTAGTACGAGCCGTCAGGAACGTCGGAGAAATAGCTCAGGGAACCGTAGTACCCGTCCTGCGAGCTGCCCGCGAAATACCGATAGAGCACTGTCGCAATCTGCCCGCGCGTAATGCGGTCCTCCGGCCCGAAACGCCCATCCTGCACGCCGCCCGAATAGCCGCCCATGAGCCCGTTCGCGCGCACGTAGTCGACCGCTTCCGTGTACCACGCACCCCAGACCAGGTCGGGAAGGTAGTTCATGCAGTCTCGCTGCTCCTGGCGATAACGGTTTTGCCAGCCTTCGTGGTACTGCGGCTGGGACGGGTAGAAACGTGCCACGTTATCCACGATGTACTGCGTGAGGGCCATCGCGAACTCCGTGTCCGACATATCGTTAGAAAGGCCGCAGCCCTCGTAGTACACGCCGTTGAACGTGCCGCCAACGAACTGGATCCAACCGCCGGAGCCAAACAGGTTGCACACGCCCCAACACAGACCGCGCACACAGTCGGCGCGGTTCGAGATGTCAATGCCCTGGCTGGCCAGGTAGTTCTCCGCCACTACGTAATAGTTGTTGTACGCGTAGGTATCCTGTAGTGCCGAGAACTCCGCAGGGTTGGCGTTGTACGCGGCATGCCAAGCATCCTCGATGCGCTGGCCAAGCTCCGTGAGCTTGCCGAGGTTATAGTCGTACATGGCAGATTCGGCGATGTCGACGTTCGGGTCGGACGCGAACGCGAACATGCTGTACGCAGCCGGGTTGTACTCATAGCAGTACTGCAAAAACGGCTGCAGCGAATAGCGGTTGTCAAACTGGTAGTAGCCGACAGCATGGTAGCCGTCACCGTAAGAAAAGCCCTGGTTGTAATTGCAGGAGCTTTCGTACTTCGTGAAGTATTTGAACTCGTCGGAAAGACCCGTGACCAGGCCTCTCGCACGCGTGCTGGCAAGCGTTGCCTCCACGTTCTCG
>DVGB01000001.1 GCA_018712955.1 Candidatus Aveggerthella stercoripullorum | reverse complement strand
CCGCAGGAGCGAGCAAACGGACGGTGCCGAAGCCGAGCGCTATCATGACGACGACGCTGACGGCAGCGATTGCAAGGGCCGTCAGGCGTCGACCGCGTGGATTTCGGCGTGCCGTCCGGGCAGTCTGCCGGTCGGACGGGAGGGGGGAGGGGGTGAGCTGAGCGCGGTGTTGGGCGGCTGCAGCAGTGGGCGACGGAGCCGCCGCCGTTTCAGTTTCATGCCCGCGTTCGCGGCTTTCGTCTTCCCCCGGTGCACTCGCCTCCCGCACATTGCCGGCGTCCGGATTGGCAGCGTTCGCGGTCGTCGAGGCGTCCGGGCTGCCCAGTGCGTCAGCAAGCTCGCGAACGCTTTGGAACCGGGCGCTCGGCTCGAAAGCGCAGGCGCGCTCAATAATCGCGTGCAATCGCGGGGGAACGAGCGCGCTGTCGCGCAGAAGCCCTTCGTAGTGCTCGTCGTCCGGGCGAACGCCCGTCAGCACGTAGCCGAGCAGCTTCCCGATGCCATACACGTCCGAGCGTGCGTCGACCGGCGCGAACCCGTGCTGCTCAGGCGCGGCGAACCCCCAGGTGCCAAAGGCGTTCTCGCGCGTTGCTGGCTCATACTCCGCACGTGCGTTTCCGAAATCGATGATTCGCGCGCAGTCTTCGCCGACGATGATATTCGCAGGCGCTAGGTCGCAGTGGATGATGCTCCGCTTGTGCAGTTCGCCCGCGGCGGCGCAGACGTCGGCAATGATGCGTGCGGATTCGTCGATGCCGAGTCGGCCCCGGCGCTCGATCGTGCGCTCAAGCGTTTCTCCCGGGATGAACTCGAGCACGACGGCGAACCAGTCGGGCGTTTCGTAGGTTGCCTGCACGCGGGGCAGCATGGGGCACGAACAGCCCGCAAGCGCCGCCCAGACGGCTCGCTGCGCGTGCGCGCGCGGAATTTTCTTGCGGACGAACGGGCCGATGCCGTCGATGGTGACGAGCTCCGTCACACCGCGCGGTCCGCGCGAGAGCGTCTGTTCAATGCGGTATGCGTCGTCGATGCTCATGGCGTGGGAAACGCGGGTTTCGTCCTGATTGTTCGGCGGGAAAGGCGGCATTGTGGCTTATCGGTCGGAGTCGAAGAGGGTCTTTTCATTGAGGCGCCAGAGCTCCTCGTCGCATTCGTCAAGCGAGCACCCTTGCTCGATGCACCAGATGACGATGGCGTCGCGGCGCGATTTCGGCCACAGTTCGGAAGCGCCCGCCAAACGCAGCAGGCGCTGGGTCTCGCGCAGGTTGCAGCGAAGGCCGAACGCCAGCCTGAGGGCGTTATCGCGTCCGGGGAGGCTTTTGCCGGAGAAAATGTCGTAGACGAAGGTAGAGTTGAGCTTCGATTCCCGGCACACGTCCGCCCGCTTTATGCCGCGCGCGCCAAGCAGTTCGAACAGGTAGTCTTTGAGCTTGCGCTCGATGGTCTCCCCTTCGTCAAGGTAAGCTTCCGGGCTTGCTGCGGCGAGCAGACGTTCGAGCAGGTCTTCAGTGAGCTTTTCGGCGGGCATGCGCGCTCCTTTGTGGTCGTTCGCCCTGCATGCTAGCACAGGCAAACGCGCGGGGCTATTCAGCTGCCAACTGAGGAATCGCGTCCGGCAGGGCGCTGTCGCAGGCCGCTGGAAAGATGCGCCGAAGGATGCAGCATCAGACTGCTGCAGGCGTGATTCGTCGGCTTGCTGCATCCTGAGCAAATCTGCGACCGAATTCGTTTCCTCAAACAAATCCGCGACCACTTTCGCCATCCCGAGGCAAATCCGCGACCGAATTCGTGAATTGAGAGGGTTTGTTTTTACGAAAAGGGTCGCGGATTTGCTCGGCTGGGTCACGGGCCTGCTCGGCTGGGTCACGGGCCTGCTCGGCTGGGTCGCGGGTTTGCTCGGGACGGGCCGTGAGTTTGCGCGGGTTTGCTCGAATCGGGGCGCAGCCGGCAGTCAGGGCGTTTTCGAGCGATGCTCGAACGGCACATTGCCATCTTGCAGGAGCACGCGCAGGGTGTTATTCTTTTACAGTTTCTGATTACGCATGCGAAGTGGACTTCGGTCTGCCAGTGGCCCTGCGGGGCTGCGGGCCGGGGGATGAGGCTTCGCAGAGGACTAACGAATGGAGAAAGTCATGGCAAAGATCAATTTGCAGACCCTGCTTGACGCAGGCGCCCACTTCGGCCACCAGACGCGCCGTTGGAACCCGAAGATGCGTCCGTACATCTTCGGCAACCGCGGTGACATCTACATCCTGGACCTCAAGCAGACCCTGATGGGCCTGGACCAGGCTTACACCTTCGCTTCCGACCTGGCCAAGAAGGGCGGCACCCTGCTGTTCGTCGGCACCAAGAAGCAGGCTCAGGAGCCCATCGCCGAAGCTGCGAACCGCTGCGGCATGCCCTACGTGAACGCTCGCTGGCTCGGCGGCATGCTGACCAACTTCGTGACCATCCGCTCCCGTGTCACCCGCATGGAGGAGCTCGAGGCCATGGAGACCGACGGCCGCATGGAGAAGCTGCCGAAGAAGGAGCAGATCCTGCTGCGCAAGGAGCTGTCCAAGCTGCAGACCAACCTCAATGGCATCCGCAACATGAAGAAGGTTCCGGACGCCATCTTCATCATCGACACCAACCGCGAGCAGATTGCCGTCCATGAGGCTCGCCGCCTGGGTATTTCCATCGTCGGCACCCTGGACACCAACTGCGATCCGGACGACGTGGATTTCGGCATTCCTGCCAACGACGACGCCATCCGTTCCGTCCGTCTGCTGGCGGACTTCATGGCCGACGCCGTCCTGGCCGGTGGCGTTGCTCCCGTCTCTGCCGAGGAAATGGCTGCCGAGGGCGAAGCCGCTGAGGCTGAGGCCGAGGCTCCGGCTGCGGAAGAGGCCACCGAGGCTCCTGCTGCTGAATAGCGGAAAGTCCGCAAGCGCGCAGTGCGCGTCTGCGGCGCGTTCAAGCCGTCGGCACGCTGACGGCAAAAGAGACTTCGTGTAGAAAAGGGCGACAGGCACAAGGGCCTGCCGCCCTTCCTGAGAAAGGAAGAACATGGCTGAGATTACTGCCGCTCTCGTGAAGGAACTCCGTGAAATGACCGGCGCTGGCATGATGGAGTGCAAGAAGGCGCTCGTGGAGGCCGAAGGCGAACTGGAGAAGGCCGTCGACGTCCTGCGCACCCGCGGTCTTGCCGCTGTCGCCAAGAAGGCTGGCCGTGCCACCAACGAAGGCACCGTCATGGCGCTCGTCGCCGAGGACGGCAAGGCTGGCGCGCTCGTCGAGCTCAACTGCGAGACCGACTTCGTGTCCATGAACGAGAAGTTCAAGGCTTACGCTGAGAAGATCGCTCGTGCTGTGCTGGCCAGCAAGCCGGCTGACTTGGATGCCCTCAAGGCTGCCGAAATTGACGGCGAGACCGTCGAGGCTGTCGTCACCGACGCTATCCACGTGATGGGCGAAAACACCGAGCTGCGCCGCTTCGCCGTTGTCGAGGCCGACGCCATCGCTTCCTACATCCATGGTGGCGGCAAGATCGGCGTTCTCGTGCAGTTCTCCGTGGACGGCATCGACCCGACCGCTGACGCCTTCAAGACCTGCGGCCATGACGTTGCCATGCAGGTTGCTGCTGCCGCTCCGGTCGCTGCGAACCGCGAGTCCGTCGACCCGGCCGTCATCGAGCACGAGATGTCCATCTACAAGGCTCAGGCTGCCGAATCCGGCAAGCCGGAGGCCATCCAGGAGAAGATTGCCACGGGCCGTCTGGAGAAGTTCTACAAGGAGAACGTCCTCACCGAGCAGGAGTTCGTGAAGAACCCGGACCAGTCCATCTCCGAGTACGTCAACGGCGTTGCCAAGGAGCTCGGCGGCACCATCAAGGTCGAAGGTTTCGTCCGCTTCGTGATGGGCGAATAACCCGACCTTTGACGGCTTCGGCCTGAAAGCTGCCAGGCACGGCATGCGCCTGGCGTATACTCCCGAAACACAAGAAGCCCTCGGCGGTTCATCCAGCCGAGGGCTTCTTTCGTGCATGCTTCGTTTGCGTGTCCTACGGGCGTGCCCTAGAGCGAAAGCGCGATGCACAGCGCGATAATGGCTATGACGAGCAGAATTTGGAAGACTTCGCAGGCCCTCGTGCTTACGTGTATCTTCTTCATGTGACGGCCTCCTTTTCATGCGCGATTTGAACAGTGGAGCCGTAGTGTCGCGGTGCGCTGTGAAGGATTAGTTGATTTCACGAGAACTTCGCATCCCTTCACAGAATCTGTGCACAGACCGGTGCAAAACTTGGCAGGCCAATCCTGGGGCGAAAGCAAAAGACGTCGCAGGGCGCTTTGCCCGCTCTGCAGAGGTTGGCGTTTGGACGAACGTGCGAAGGAACTGCCGGGCTTTGGATGCGGATGCGACTCAGGTGCATGCACAATTCGGGCGCGGGCGATGTAGGGAGCACGCAAAGTTCGGACGCGAGCGAGACTCAGGTGCACGCGAAGTTCGGGAACGCGCGGGGTCGGATGCGCCCGAGGCTCGGACATGCGCGGATTTCGGATGCGCTTGAGGTTCGGGCATGCGCGGACTTCGGGCGTGCAAAGTTCAGATGCACGCTTATTTGTGAAGACCCGTTGAGCCGGTCTGCGAAGCGTGACAGCGTATCTCCGGCCGTCATATAATTTGAGCTTGCTTTAAGAACCATCCAGACAACATTGAGCGCACGCGCCTGCAAGGGCGCGAGCGCGTGAACCCTGCTGCAGCCAAAACGCGCAATGTGGCAGGAGCGAGAAAAGGCAAGGGGTCATGTCTCAAGAAATTATCGTCGTTCACGGCAACAATACCCTTTCAGGCGAAGTAACAGTCGCCGGTGCGAAGAATTCGGCCCTGAAGCTTTTGGCGGCGTCCATTTTGGGGCGGGGCAAATCCACCATTCGCAACGTTCCGATGATTTCCGATATGCAGGTCATGACGGACGTGCTGCGCTACCTGGGGGCGACGGTCGAGCGCGAAGGCCATGTCCTGACGGTCGACACGACGAACGTCAACAAGCACGAGACTCCCTATGAGCTCGTCTCGAAGATGCGTGCCAGCATCTCTGTCCTGGGTCCGCTGATCGCGCGCTTTGGACGCGCACGCGTTGCCATGCCGGGCGGCTGCCAGATTGGCGAGCGCAAAATCGACATGCACCTGGTGGGACTGCACGCGCTCGGCGTCGAATTCAGCGTGGACCACGGCTACTTGGAGGCGACCACCCCGAACGGCCTGCGCGGTACGGCGGTGACGCTCGAATTCCCAAGTGTGGGTGCTACGGAGAACCTCATGATGGCAGCGGTCGTTGCCACGGGCGACACCACGCTGGAAAACGCTGCGTGCGAACCGGAGATTGCCGACTTGGCGAACATGCTCAACGCGATGGGCGCCGACATTCAGGGCGCCGGCACGTCGGTCGTGCATATCCGCGGCGTTGGGATGGATGCGCTGCACCCGTGCGACCACACGACGGTAGGCGACCGCATCGAGGCGGGCACCTTCTTGGTCGGCGGTGCGCTTACGGGCGGCCCGGTTACGGTGCGCGGCATCGACCCGTCGTTTTTGCGCATGGCAATCATGAAACTCACCGCCATGGGCTGCCAGGTGGAAACGGGCGAAGACTGGATTACGGTCAAGCGCGAAGGGGCGCTTATGCCGACCGACCTGCAGACGCTGCCCCATCCGGGCTTCCCGACGGACCTGCAGGCCCAGTTCATGCTGCTTGCCGCGTTGGCGGACGGCACGTCGGTTATCACGGAGAACGTTTTCGAAAACCGCTTTATGTTCGCGGCCGAGCTCATGCGCATGGGCGCGGACATTTCGCTCGAGGGGCACCATGCGCTCGTGCGCGGCGTGTCGGGACTGCAGGGCGCGCCGGTCAAGTCGACCGACCTGCGCGGCGGTGCGGCACTCGTGCTTGCAGGCATTGTGGCCGAAGGGGAGACGAAGGTCTACAAGATCGGCCATATCGACCGCGGCTATGAGGACTACGTGGGCAAACTCAACGCGATGGGCGCGTGCGTCGAACGCGTGACCGTCGACGACTAGGGGCGCCCATGTTCGGAGATTCCCAGAACAAGCGCATGCGGGAGCATTCCCGCCGCATCTCGCGGGATGTGAACCGTTCCACGATCGGCTCGCATGCGGGCGGGTCCGTGCATGGCCGTCATGCGAACTACGGCAGCGACCTCCATTTTTCGAGCCGCCGCAAAAGTGCCCGCGCCAATAGCGGCCTGATTCGCGTCGTGACGCCGAATACGACGTCGGGCGAAGACCAGCGCGCGTACTCCCGTCGTGTGTCGCAGCTTGATTTCAACAAGCGCGCCCTGCGGCGCGACCGCGTGCGGCGTGTCGGCCTGGTCGCCGCCATCCTCATCGTGATCGTGCTCGTGGTAGGCGGCGTGGCGGCATGCACGTACATCAGCTCGGTGAGCTCGAAGATGAGCCTTGACGACGCGGACGCCCGCGCGCTGCTGGTGGCCCCGACCGACGGACAGCCGTACTACGTGCTGGTTGCGGGAGTGTTCGCAGAACCGGGTGCATCGGAGAATGCGGACGCGCTTATGCTCGCGCGCGTGGATACAGGAAGCAAGCAGGTCTCGCTGCTGTCCCTGCCGTCCAACATGCAAATCGAAAGCAGCACAGGTGCGGCTGGGCTTGCGGCGCAGGCGTACGAAACCGGGGGGGACGCTGCGCTGATCGAGGCGGCATCTTCCATGGCGGGCGTAGACATTTCGCATTATGTGCGCATAGATGCCGAAGGGCTGGTGCGCATGGTCGACGCGGTCGGCGGCATCACGGTCAACGTCGAAGAGGAAGTGGACGACCCGTACGCAGGCAGCATCTATATCGCGCCCGGCGAACAGACGCTTTCGGGAGAGCAGGCGCTCGTTTACGCACGCGCGCGCAACTATTCCGACAGCACCATCCAGCGTCAGGACAACCAGCTTGAAATCGCGACGGCGCTCATGCAGAAGGTGTTCGACCTGGGAACGGCAGGGCTGCCGGGCTTTGTCGACGCGCTTGCCGAATGCGTGAAGACGGACTATTCCGCCGCGAACATCACCTCGCTTGTCGAATCTCTGCGCGGGATGGACGTCTCGTCCATTTCGAAGGCGCATGCTCCGGGCTATATCGCGACGAACAGCAGCGGCCGGGTGGAATTCTCGCAGTCCTCTTCCTGGAGCTCTGCGCTGGATTCGTTCCGACAGAACGGTTCGTTCGAGCAGACGGCTTCCGTCGACGCCTCCAACGTCGACCCGTCGAGCTTCACGGTCGTGGTTCGCAACGGCGGCGGCATTACGGGCGCTGCCGCGAATTTCGCTTCCATCCTGACGGAGCAGGGTTTCAACGTCACGGACGTCGGAAACGCGGACAGCCAGGTCTACGAAGAGACGCTCGTCGTGTACAAGGACGAGGACAAGGCGGCGTGCGCGCAGGCGGTCGTGGACGCGATGGGCGTCGGCCGTACCACCAACGCGAGTGCCTACTATTCGTTCGACTCTGACGTCCTCGTGATGATAGGCCGCGACTATGCGCCGACGTCCTAGCCGCACACGGCGCATGTGGTATCATTCTCCCGATATCCAGATGCGAGAAGGAGATACCCATGGTTGAGAAGACCGATGTTGCTGCCGTTTTGGAGCTCATTCGCCCCAGCCTTCAGGCTGACGGCGGCGACGTGAAGCTGGTGGACGTTGCCGAAGACGGCACGGTGACCGTCGAGCTGCAGGGTGCCTGCAAAGGTTGCCCGATGTCCCAGATGACGCTGGCGAACGGCGTCGAGCGCATCCTGAAGGAGCGCGTTCCGGGCGTGACCCGCGTCGTTCCGGCGATGTAATCGCGCAGTATCAGACTGCATTGCGGAGGGTCGGCAGGCAGGTGCCTGTCGACCCTCCGTTCGTTTCGGCATGCAGGCGCTGCGCTGTTCGTGCAGGAAAAGCGTGCATTTGCACCTGACCTGCTCCCTGAGGAAAAGGTGGGTTACACTCAAAGGACGTTCGAAAGGAAGGAAAGAGCCATGGCACATTGCTGGGAGTTGCGCGGTTGCGACGAGGAAATGCAGAGCTATTGCCCTCACAACGTTCCAGGCGAGCCATGTCCGGCCGACTGCCAGTTTGCCGCGTGCCTTCGACCGACGCACAAGGTGGCGACCGACCCTGCCGTCCTGCTCAACCCTGAGCTCGACTACGAAGCGGGCGTCAAAGAGATCTGCCACTTCTGCGAATTCTTCCTGACCCACGGTCCGAAAGAGGGCGAAGCGGAGACGCCCCGTCGTCAGGGAAAGCCGAACCGTTTCCTTTTGTAAACCGTTTGCACGCAGTTCGAAGCGAACGCCGCGCTTTCCTGGAGCAGGGACGGAACTCGCGTAAAACCAATCTTTGAGCAGCCGCTTTGCGACAGTATCCGCGGCGTGCAGTCCGCAGAATGCCGGGTATTTCCGCACGGAACCGAAAGGTGCGTTGCGTCGGGATGCTTGTGTTACACTGAGGAAAAGGCTTCGCTGACGATTTGAGGGAGCGACCATGGGCAAAATTCTGAAATGCCCGAATTGCGGTGAGACCCGCTTTAATCTGACCGACTACGACTCCATGATGGTGCTGCGCGCGGACGTGGCGCTGTTCACCCTGCGCTGTCCTGGCTGCGGTGCGCATGTTTCCTCGCTGGCGAATATACCGGCGGATTTGAGGGAAGAAGTGCGCTTTGCCGCTATCGAAACGGGCGCAGGCATGGGCTGCGAGCAATAGGGCGGCTGCGCGTGCTCAACGACCTTTACCAGCAACTTGATCCGATCGCGTTCGCGGTCGGTCCTCTGACCGTGCGGTGGTATGGCATCGCCTATGTGCTCGGTTTCGTGTGCGCGGGCTTCGTGCTCTATTTCACGGCAAAGCGTTGGAAGGTGCGCTTCGACATAGATTCCCTGCTTACGGTCATGATCTGCGCCATGCTCGGCGTGATTCTCGGCGGGCGGCTTGGCTATGTGCTCTTTTACGGAGACGGCTACTACCTGCAGCATCCGCTTGAGATCCTTGCGACGAACCATGGCGGCATGAGCTTCCACGGCGGACTCATAGGAGCGCTAGTGGGCGGCATTGTCGCAGCTCGCCTTACGCATGTCCCGTACCTGACGCTGGCGGATCTTGGATGCATTGCCGCTCCTATCGGCCTTTTTTTCGGTAGGTGCGCGAACTTCGTGAACGGCGAGCTCTGGGGTGCGCCGACGGACCTTCCGTGGGGCGTGGTCTTCGGGGGTGCTGCGGGCAGCATGCCGCGCCATCCCTCCCAGTTATACGAAGCATTCTTAGAGGGCATCGTCATCTTTGCGGTGCTGTTCGTCCTGTCGCGCAAAGTTCCGCCGCGCCCGCGCGGCACGTTCATGGGGCTGTTCCTCATCCTGTACGGCACGTTCCGTATCGTGGCGGAGTTCGTACGCGAACCCGACGCTCAGCTGGGTTATCTCTGGGGCGGATGGCTGACCATGGGGCAGCTTCTTTCCCTGCCGCTCGTGCTTGCGGGAATATGCATCCTTGCTTATGCAGTAAAGATGAAACTGCCGCAGAAGGGGGTTGCTGAATGATACTTATGTAGTATCATTTAAGGAGATGCAAGACGAGCGGCCTGGAGGCCGGAAAGGAGTCCCTCATGGCTCTGAAGTTCTACAAGTGCGAACATTGCGGCAACATCGCTCTCAAACCCTACGACAAAGGCGTGCCGCTGGTATGCTGCGGTGAGCGCATGACCGAGCTCACGGCGAACACAGTCGACGCGGCGGTCGAAAAGCACGTCCCGGTCGTGACGGTCGACGGGGCTTCCGTTCATGTGGCGGTCGGCGAGGTCGCCCACCCGATGACCGAAGAGCACCTGATCACGTTCATCGTGCTGGAAACGAAGAAGGGCTACCAGATTGCCGAGCTGACGGCAGCGGACGAGCCTGCTGCGGATTTCGCCATCGCCGAAGGCGACGAGGCAGTTGCCGCGTACGAGTACTGCAACCTGCATGGCCTGTGGAAGGCCGAGCTCTAAGCGTACGGACTGACTGCGGCGCACGCTTTTGCAAAACGCGCGCGGAGCATGACGGCAGTTCGTCTGCGCACAGGCGGTAATGCTGCATGCGAACGAATCGAGGCCCCGTTTTCGGGGCCTCGTTGTTTGTGCGGCCGTGCGAGCGGCTGTGCCGCAGGGTCTCGAGGCTGGACGGATGCATATCGTGCGCGCTCGGAAAGCGTGTCTGGTTTCCCGATCTCGACGAAGCGGGTGCCCAGAAGACCTGTCCGGTTTGCGTGGTTGCTCGCACGGGAGCGCTGTGTGCGGTGGAGCTTTGCTATGATGGCGCGAACGGTTCAGAACGAGCGGGCGTTCGAGCGTCGCGCAGGAGAGGCCCGCGCGACGCGTGATGGAAGGAGACGCGGATGGGAACGGTGGCGATCGTGGGCGCAGGAGCATCCGGCCTGGTCGCTGCCCTTGAGGCGGCGCGCGCAGGCGCGGACGTGCTGCTTTTCGAAGCGAACGACCGCGTGGGAAAGACCATCCTTGCCACGGGGAACGGACGCTGCAATTTCTCGAATGCGCACCCTGAGGAAGGCGATTATCGCAACGCCCGCTTCGTAGCGAACGTCCTCGCCGCAAGCCAGAGCGCGTATGCACAGCAGCATGATTTCGCGGCGAACGAGGAAAGGCCTCATTTCGTGGCGGATTATCTCATGCGGTTGGGGCTGCTCTGGCGCGAAGAGGACGGGCGTATGTATCCGCTCACGAACAAGGCGAGCACCGTAGTGGACGTGCTGCGCGGTGCGCTCGCTGCGCATGGCGTCGAAGAGCGGTGCGGTCGCCGTGTCGTATCCGTGCGACCTTGCGAAAACCGTCGGCCGGGAAACGCGCCGTCCGCCGCAGGGCGCGCGGGGGGCGGCTTTCGTATCGAGCTTGCGGAAGGTGCGCCGGTGCACGCGGACGCCGTGGTTCTTGCTTGCGGCGGCCGCGCAGGGCGCGGGCTGGCGCCGAAAGCCTGCGGGTTCGTGGAGCAGCATCCTGTCTTAGGGCCGTTGCGCACCGACACAGCGCCGATCAAGGGGCTCAACAACATTCGCGTGCACGGCGCCGTTTCGCTCGTTGCGCCGGACGGGAAAGAGAAGGTGCGCGAACAGGGCGAAGTGCTGTTCCGCGACTACGGCCTTTCGGGCATAGCGGTGTTCAATCTTTCGCGCCATGCCCGACCTGGCGACCGCGTCGTATTCGACTTCGTCCCCTCTCTTGGCCCTGCGCAGCTGCCCTTGTTCCTGGATGCGCGCTGGGACGAATTGGCCGCTGCTCACGGTGGTGCTGGCAAGTGGCATCCGGCGTTCTTGGATTTCCTGTCGGGCATGCTGCTGCCGCAGGTTGCGCGCTGCGTGCTGAAGGAGGGCGGTCTCGACCCTGCAGCTCGGATGCGAAAAAGCGATGTGAGCGCGCTTGCGTCCGCGCTTGCAGGTTTTTCGGTCGAGGTGCGCGGCATGGCGGACGCGAAGCAGTGCCAGGTAACGCGCGGTGGTTTGGACGTGCGGCAATTCAGCGATGCCGCGTTGGAATCGCGCGCGCTGCCGGGCTTGTTCGCAGCGGGCGAAGCGCTGGACGTGGACGGCGCGTGCGGCGGCTTTAACTTGCATTGGGCATGGGCGTCCGGCATGCTCGCCGGGCGCATGGCGGGATTGTCGACGCGGGTACAGTAGGCGCGCAAGGGCGAGCGCGAAGGCTCGGTTCGCAGGGTTGGGCCCCGTTCGGGCGAAAAGGAATGCAGGGAGGATGCATGCTTGAGGTTGCAAATGTCCGCTTGCCGCTGGATGCAGGCTTGCCTGAGGGCACGGCGCTCATCAAAACGGCTGCTGCGAAGGCGCTCGGTGTGCCCGCAGGCCACATCGAGGGCGTGCGCATGCTCAAGCGGAGCGTCGACGCGCGCAAGAAGCACGACATGCACTTCGTTGCGACGTTAGGAGTGGCGCTTGTTGGGGGAGAGCCGGAAGAACGGCGCTTCCTTGCGACGCTGGCGGGCACGGTGTCCGGCGAAAACGCTGCGGGCGAACCCTCCGGCGCAAAGGCGGCTCGCAGCCACGATGCGCCTGAAGGCAAAATGCTGCCAGCGCGCACGGCCAAGAAGGGTGCGCGCGCACGCAAAGGTGCACGGGACGCCCGCCGTTCGGGCGCGGTGGCCGCGAACGTGAAATTGCACGAGCCCTATACTCCGCTCGCTATTCCGGATTGCACCGAAATTGCGGCAGACGCTGACTTCGTTCGTCCTGTCGTCGTGGGCGCAGGCCCGGCGGGGCTGTTCGCGGCGCTCTATCTGGCACGCGCCGGGCTCCGTCCGCTTGTGCTGGAACGTGGCGGCAGCGTGGACGAGCGCGCCCAGGATGTGGCGGCTTTCCAGGCGCGCGGCGTGCTCGACCCTGATTCGAACGTGCAGTTCGGCGAAGGCGGTGCGGGCACGTTCTCCGACGGAAAGCTCACCACGAACACGAAGAATCCCTATACAAAGCACGTCTTGCGCCTGTTCGCGGACGCGGGCGCGCCGGAAGAAATCCTGTGGCAGGCGCACCCGCATATTGGCAGCGACCGGCTGCCGAGCGTGGTGGCAACGTTGCGCGAGGAGATCATCGCACGCGGAGGAGACGTGCGCTTCCATGCACGTTTCTGCGGCGTGCGCCTGGTCGGAGGGCGTGTGGCGTCCATCGAAGTGAAGAACGTGCGCACCGGCGCGCGCGAAACGTTGCCTGCGCGGCAGGTGATCGTTGCCTGCGGCCATTCTGCCCGTGACGTGTTCGAACTGCTGCATGATGCGGGCTTTCTGCTCGAGCCGAAGCCGTTTTCGGTCGGCGTGCGCATCGAGCACCCTCAGCGCTTGATCAACGAGGCGCAGTGGGGTGCGGCTGCAGCGCATCCGGCGCTCGGCGCGGCGGAGTACAAGCTGGCGGTGCATTTGCCGAACGGCCGCGGCGTCTACACGTTCTGCATGTGCCCGGGAGGCGAAGTGGTCTGCGCGGCCAGCGAAGCAGGCGGCGTGGTCGTGAACGGCATGAGCAACTTCGCGCGCGATGGCGAGAATGCGAACAGCGCTTTGCTCGTGGGCGTGGACCCGGCGGACTTCGGAGGCGAAGGGCCGCTTGCTGGCGTGGCATTCCAGCGGCGTATCGAGCGCGCGGCATACCAAGCGGCCTGCGCGGCGGCCCGGGCTGCAGGCGTGCCCGAAGAGGACGCGCCCTTCTGCGCTCCTGCGCAGACGGTGGGGGACTTCCTTGCGGAGGCGCGCGCGCCGGACGCTGGTTCTGCGCAGGTTTCCCCGGATTCGGTAGTCCGTCCGACGTACGCGCGCGGGGTGGCATGGTGCAGTCTGCGCAACGTGCTCCCGGAGTTCGTTTCGGACGCGCTCGCCGAAGCGCTGCCGCTCCTGGACCGTCGGCTGAAAGGCTTCGCCGATGCGCGCGCTGTCATGACGGGCGTCGAGACGCGCAGTTCGAGCCCGGTTCGCATCGTGCGGGAAGACGACCGGCAGGCATGGGCGGCGGTGGATAATCTGCGCGGAGAGCGCAAAGAAGGCCTGGAAAGCGGCTGCGCGCACGAAGGGAGATGCGACGCGGAAGACGCCGTTTCCCGTTCGTGCGCAGACGAAAGTGCACAGCGCCTCGTTCCAAGCGGCGTCTATCCCTGCGGCGAAGGCGCGGGGTATGCGGGCGGCATCATGAGCGCCGCGGTCGACGGTTTGCGCACTGCCGAGGCGTTGACGCGCGCTTTGTGCGCACATCGCGCATGCTAGAATGAACGCGCCGATTGGCATCGACGATCAACGAAGCGAGCGGCAGGACGCCGCCGGGGAAATGCGGGTGCGAATCCCGCGCTATGCCAGTAACCGTAAGGACTGCAGGGCAAACGTCGGTCTGCAGCGAAGTCGGAACACCCGTCGTCAACGATGCCCTGGAGAAAGGTGAACACCCATGAAAACCATCCTGGTTGCACGTCGACGTGCCTTGTTGGCGTGCCTGCTTGCGCTGGCGCTTGCGTGCGGGCTGTGCCCGACGCCTGCGTTCGCGGCAAGCGAAGCCCCTGCGACGAATGCGGTCGCGCACGAAACGGCGACGGACGTCGCCGAAGGCACGGTAGGCGAAGTGGCAAGCAACGTCGCGAACTTTGCGCTCTACGGGCCGGACGGCTCTGCTGTCGACGCCTGGATCCCCCTGAGCGAATGGTCTTTCGAAGAAGGCGCAACGGCCGCGGACATGACCGAGGCGCTCTTCGCGTCGAACGGCATCGTTGCCGACATTCAGGATTCTGAATACGGCTTCTACCT
The DNA here is from genome assembly GCA_018712955.1 of Candidatus Aveggerthella stercoripullorum. Classification (GTDB taxonomy): domain Bacteria; phylum Actinomycetota; class Coriobacteriia; order Coriobacteriales; family Eggerthellaceae; genus Aveggerthella; species Aveggerthella stercoripullorum. Next base: position 18,965 of record DVGB01000001.1, on the reverse strand, counting down.
TTCCAGCATCACGGGCGCTGACGGCACCGTCTACGGTTTCGATGCCGCGACGGGCGCGTACTGGGGCCTGTATGTGAACGGCGTTTCCAGCGAAGTCGGCGCCGACGGCGTCGTGCTGCAGCCGGGCGACACGGTGGTCTGGTATTACGGCGCATGGTCGACCGAGCTTCCGAACTTGGCGCCCGAAGGCTTCGCCCCCGACGCTCCGCTTTCCGCTTCAGACAACGTGGCGTGGGGCTCCTACGGAGGCAACGCGGCGGGTTTTGCGGAAGGAAGCTTGCCCCTTATGGAGGCGAGTGCCGACCTTTCGTGGACGCAGAGCCTGCTGCGTACTGAAAGCGCCTACGCGAACGTGTCGAACCTGCTGGTCGTGGACGGCCTGGTCTACGTTGCCGAAAGCGATTCGGTCTGGAACCCCGATACGTATGCGAGCGAGCCGACGAACGCGGTACTGCGCGCCTATAACGCGCAGACGGGCAAGCTCGAAAAGTCGATGGAGCTTCCTGCGGCCATCGACGCAACGTGTCGCATGGCTTACGCCGACGGCGTGATTGCCGTGCCGGTGACGGGCGGCGACCTTGTGGGCGTGGCGGCCGACACGCTTACCCCGCGCTGGCTGGTTGAATCCGGGCTGGAGGATACGGCTCAGAGCCTGAACAGCGTGACGACGGAGGACGGCTATTTCGTGCACGCCAGCGCCGAGCTCGACGGGGATTGGTCGGCTGCTTCGTCTGCCATGGTCTGCGTGAACGCCCAAACGGGTGCGCTCAGGTGGAAGGTGGACGAAGAGGTCGGCTCGTACTGGGGCGGTGCCGCTGTCGTGAACGGCGTTGTCGTCATCGGCACGGACGCGGGAACGCTGCGGACGGTCGACTTCGAGACGGGTGCGCGTCTTTCCGACACGACGATCGCCGATGGCGCGCGCATTCGTTCGAGCATCGTGCCGTGTGGCGGGAGCGAAGTGGTCTTCTCCACGAGCGAGGGCGAATTGGTGAAAGCGGCGGTCGAAGACGACGGGATTGTCAGCGTGGTCGGCCGCGTCTCGTTTGCCGCAACAAGCACGGGCACGCCGTCCGTTGTGAACGGCACGGCGGTCGTCGGCGGCGCCAAGGGCGACTACACGGGCGTGCTCGCCGAAATCGACCTCAAGACGATGGAGGTCGTTGCTTCGCACGCAGCGACCGCCGATGTGAAAAGCGCCCCCGTCGTTGCACAGGGGAGTGATGGCGCGTTCTACGCCTACTTCACGTGCAACGCCATGCCGGGCGCGCTGTTCGGCGTGCGATTGGGCAGCGCCGACGCGCAGCCCTTCGTTGTCTGCGAGCCGGCGAGCGCTGACCGGAACTACTGTATGGCATCCCCGGCGGCGGACGGTGAAGGCCACCTGTTCTACACGAACGATTCGGGCATCCTGTTCGCTATTTCCCACGATGCGACCTGCGGATATCGTGACGTGTTGCCGACTGACTGGATTGCGCAGGACGGTCTGCTCGAGCGCGCGGTCGCCGCGGGCCTTATTGGTCGCGATGCGGTGGACTTCCGCCCGTGGGATGCGCTGACGCGCGCTGAAGTGGTGACGGTCATCTACCGCGCAGCGGGCGAGCCTGCCTACACGGAGGGCGCAGGCTATGCGGACGTCGCCGCGGACGCATGGTATCGCGACGCCGTCCTGTGGGCGCAGGCGGCAGGCGTGGCGTCGGGCTACGGCGACGGTTCGGGCGCGTTCGGGCCGGACGATGCCGTGACGCGCGAGCAGCTGGCGAAAATGCTCGGCGACTACGCGCGCAATGTGGCGCACGAGGACATCGAGGCCGCCGACGCCTCCCTGTTCGAATCGCTGCCGGACAGCGGCCTTGCATCCGACTGGGCGCGCACGGGCCTGGTGTGGTGCTGCGCGAACGGCATCATCACGGGCAGCGCGCGGCCGGACGGCACCGTGCTCGACCCGCAAGGCGGCGCGAACCGCGCCATGATGGCGAAGATGATCCTTCTGACGCTCGAGGCAACGGCGTAAGGCGCCTTCGCCTGCGAATTCACCCTTCGGCGCTGGTATGCGTCGAAGTTGGACGGTAGATTGCGCAAACGTGGCAGCATGGTTGCGCTGCCCGTTTGCGAACAGGGGCGCGCCTGGCTTTTCCTGACCGGGCGCGTTCCGATTCTCTCGAAGGAAAGAACATGGAAGAACACAATACGGATGCGCGCGAGGAAAGCGCATCCGAGGTACTTCGCGAGCGCGTGGTCGCGTTCGGCGAGCGCGCTGAAGGCGCAGAGGGGCAAAAAGACGCTGCTGACGTCCAGGATGCTGCCGTGCCCGGAATAAGCGGCACGGCTCCCTCGTCGAAGCGCCCGTTTTCGCGCAAGGTGCTTGCCGCGGCCGTTGCGGTGGCGTGCGTTGTTGCCTGCGCGGTCGGCGTGGCAGTCGCATGGAATGGCGGTCTGTTCCAAACGGTCGACGATGTGCCGTTGAAGGCGGAGCAGGCGGCATCGGACGATGTTGCCGAACGGAGCTCTGCGGCCGTCTCGACTGCGCACGAGTCCTCGTCGGCCGCGGAGGGCGACGAGCAGCCTTCGAGCTCGGAGGCCGCGGAGGGCACTTCGCAAGAGTCCGCAGAGACGCAGGCCACGAAAGCGAACCAAGCTTCTGCGATCGATATTCCTCAAGGCGGCGGTCCTGCGGAAAACACGGTCGACGCTTCGCGTGAGCAGGCTTCGCCGTCCGCATCCAGCGAGGGGGAGGCTGCTGCGCCGAGCGCCCCTGCCGAGCCTGCGCCCGGTTCCGAGCCCGAGGCCGCGCCCCCTGCGGCTCCGAGCGAAGAAGAGCCTGTCGCGCAGACGGTTTCCGTTGCGGTGGACGGCACCGTCGTCGGGGCGGGCATCTTTTTCGACGATAAGATTTCGTACCGAGAAGGCATGACCGCCTACGACGCGCTTGCGGAGACGGGCGTTTCCTACAACGCGACAACGTCTGCGTTCGGCATGTACGTGACGGCCATTGCCGGACTGGCGGAAAAAGACCACGGCCCGCAAAGTGGATGGAAGTACAGCGTGAACGGGGCCGTGCCCCAAACTTCCGCCAGTTCGTACGTCCTGCAGCCTGGGGACGTGGTTCGCTGGTTCTATGCGACGGCTGCCTAGGCTGTGCTATGGTGATACCGTCTTGTATGAAAGGGGGAGGCAATGGGCTTCTTCAGGAACCCGAAGGTGGCTATCGGCATGGCGATCATCGGGGTCGTTCTGGGGCTGGCGGTCGTGATCGGCTACGGGGTCAGCGTCGCCTAAGCGCGTTCGATTCGTGCCATCCTGCGGTGCCGACGGCGTTCTTTGCCGCGGCGCTCGTTTTGACCATGGCGGCGGTCCATCCGCTGCTGACGCTTCTGTCGCTGGCTGCCGCGATCGCCTGTGGCGTTTTGGTGCGCGGTGCGCGCGCGGTCGTGCGCGCGCTTCGCTGGCAAGTTCCCCTTGTCCTGCTGGTGGCGCTTGCAAACCCTTTGTTCTCCGCGTCCGGGTCCACGGAGCTTTTCCGTCTGGGGCCTCGGGCTGTGTACGCAGAAAGCCTGTTCTATGGCCTGGTGATGGGCATGCTGCTCGTCGCGGTCGTCGCATGGTTCTTCAACGCTTCGTCGGTCCTGACCTCCGACAAGGTGATGGCCGTGTTCGGCGGCGCGCTCCCGGTCGTGTCCCTCATGATCTCTATGGCGCTTCGCCTTGTGCCGCGGTTTGTCGACCGGGGGCGTGATATAGCGGACGTTCATGCCGCCTGCTCAGCAGCGCGCGCGAAGGGCCTCAAGGCGCGCCTTCGCCAAACGTCCGTGCTCATGGAATGGAGCATGGAAGACTCCCTGGAGACTGCTGATGCCATGCGTGCGCGCGGATGGCGTCGAGGGCAGAAGCGTACGCGGTACCGGCGCGGCGGCTTCACGGCACATGACATGGCGCTGGTCGGCGTGCTTGCAGTCTTGGCGGTGGTGGCTATTGCGGTGGCGTGGGCAGCAGTCTCGCAGTACCGCTTCTATCCGACGCTGACCCCGCTGCGCCCTTGGTGGGGCTATGGTGCGTGGGCGGTGTTCCTGCTGTATCCGTTCATCGTCCAAGGGGAGGAGGCGCTCAAGTGGAGGCGCTGACGTTTCGCGACTTTACCTTTGCCTACCCGGGCGCGGACGAACCGGTGTTGCGTGGTGTCGACTGGACGGTGCGCGAAGGAGCGTTCGTGCTGCTCGTGGGCGCGACGGGATCCGGGAAAAGCACGCTTTTGCGCAGCGCGAAGCCCGAGATAGCTCCCGTTGGCGCGCGGACGGGCAGCGTGAGCGCGTTCGGCCAAGCGCTTTTCGCGGAGGGTGCAGCGGAGGGTACCGTTTGCGGGCGTGGCGAAAACGACGGGCTCGGCCTGCTGGTAGGCTTCGTGTCCCAAAGTCCCGAAAGCCAGATCGTCTGCGACACGGTATGGCACGAGCTGGCATTCGGCCTTGAGAACCTGGGGACGCCGGTCGGCGCCATGCGCCGCCGGGTGGCAGAGGTTGCGCACTTTTTCGGCATCGAGCCGTGGTTCGGGCAGGAGACCGCACGCCTGTCGGGCGGCCAAAAGCAGCTGCTCAACCTGGCGTCGGCGCTCGTTCTGCAGCCGCGCGTACTGCTTTTGGACGAACCGACCGCCCAGCTCGATCCGGTTGCGGCGAAGAATTTCCTGCATGCGCTCTTCCGCGTGAACCGCGAATGCGGCATCACGGTGGTCGTGGCGACGCATGCGCCAGAGTCGGTGGCGGCCTACGCGACCGAGGCGGTCTGCATGCGCGAAGGCCGCGTGGAAGCGCTGGAGATTTCCCGGTTCCGTCGGCATCCTGAAAGCGGCTTGCAGCAGGAAGACGGCTCCGAAAGCGATCATGCTCCCGCTTTCGCGCGCGCTGAGTCCGCTCCTGCCATCGACGTGCGCGAAGTCGGTTTCCGTTTCGGCCGCGAAGAGCCCTGGGTGCTGACGAGCGCTTCCCTTTCGGTCGCCTGCGGTTCGGTGCACGCTGTCGTGGGAGGCAACGGCAGCGGGAAGTCGACCCTGCTGCGCCTGGTGGCGGGCACTCTGCCGCCCGAACGTGGGCGCGTCCGTAACGCGCTGCGCGCATCCCAGGCGCTCGTGCCTCAGGACCCGCGCGCGCTCTTCGCGTGCGATTCCGTGCGCGAAGAGCTCATGGAGTGGAGTGTTCCTGCGGGGTACGGGGAGGCCGAGGCGGAGGCCATGGCGAAGCGGTTCGGCCTTGACGGTCTGGGCGGGCGTCATCCGTCCGATCTGAGCGGCGGCCAACAGCAGCTGCTTGCGGAAGCGAAGGCCCTGCTTGTCAGGCCGCGGTTGCTGTTGCTCGACGAGCCGACGAAGGGCCTCGACACCGCCGCGAAGTTGGCGGTCGCCGCTTCGCTCGACGAAGAGCGTCGCCGGGGAACGACGATTCTTCTCGTCTCGCACGACCTCTCCTTCGTTTCGTGCATGGCTGATGCGGTCACGATGCTTTTCGACGGAGAGGATGCCTGCACCGAACCGACCGATGCCTTTTTCGCAGGAAACCTTTTCTTCCGCCCGGAACCGGACGAGTTCATGCGACGTTGGCGAAAGGGAGACGGACGATGAGCGCGCGCTCCGAAAAAGCGGTGCGCATAGAGCCGTCCGAAGCGCGAGGTTCGCGCGATGGCTCGCTTCGCGATGCCCTCGTGCTCGCTGCGGTGCCGGTCGTTCTGGCGCTCGCGGCCGTTTCGGGTTTTGCACAGTCGGCGCTTTTGTCCCTCGCCGTCGTGCTCGCGGCGGTCGGGCTCGTGTTCGTCGGGTTCGAGCGCTCGCGCCCTGGTTTGCGCCAGGTCATGCCCGCGGTCGTGCTCGGCGCGCTTGCGGCGGCAGGTCGCGTGCTGTTCGCGCCCCTTCCTGACTTCAAGCCCGTGTCCGCTATCTGCATCCTGGCGGGCGTCGTGTTCGGTCGCCGGTGCGGGTTCATGGTAGGCGCCCTCGCGGCGCTCGTTTCGAACTTTTTCTTCGGCCAGGGTCCGTGGACCCCGTGGCAGATGTACGGGTGGGGGCTCATAGGGTACCTGGCAGGTGTGCTGGCGGATACGGGGCTTTTCGACCGGTTCCGCCCGACGGTCTATGCATACGGGTTCCTGTCAGGCTTGCTTTACGGCATCGTATTGGATTCCTGGCACGTGATTGGCTATATCAGCCCGCTCACGTGGGAGGGCGCACTCTTGTCGTACGGCGCAGGCCTGCCGTTCAACGTCGTGCACGGCGTGGCGACAGCAGCTTTCTTGCTAGCTCTATATGCCCCCTGGCGGCGCAAGCTCGAGCGGATTCGCGCAAAGTACGCGCTGATGGGCGAGGACTGAGGCGTGCTACAATGCAGTTCCCGAGAGGAGGCCTTATGTCGTACGAGAATCCGCAGATGACGCAGACGGTCGCAGCGTTGCGCGCGGGGGAGCCTGCCGTATACCCGACCGAGACGGTCTACGGCATCGGCGTGGCGGTCGGCAAGGCGGCAAGCCCGGATGTCCTGTTCGACATCAAAAAGCGCGACCACGGAAAGCCGGTCGCCTGGCTCGTGGGGGACGTGGACGACCTATCTCGCTACGGGCGTGCAGTGCCCGACTTCGCCTGCGCACTTGCGCGCACGTTCTGGCCGGGGCCTCTGACGCTTATCGTGAAAGCAAGCGACGCCGTTCCTCCTGCATTCCGCTCGGCGGAGGGCACCATTGGGCTGCGCATGCCGAACAACCCTACCGCGCTTGAGCTTATCCGCCGCGTTGGCGTGCCGTTGGCGACCACGTCCGCAAACGTTTCCGGGTGCAAACCGCCGAAATCCTTTGACGATATCGACCGGGATCTGCTGGACCGCGTAGCTGCCTTTCTCGACGACGACCAGGAGAAAAGCGGCGTTGCGTCCACGATTCTCGATTGCACGAAAGAGCACCCGACGGTCGTGCGCGAAGGGGCTATCACCATACAGGACATCGCAGCGCTGTCGTAAAGCGCTGTCTGCGGCGCCGGGGCTCCGCTCCGGGCCGCTTTTTCGTGTGCGGAAGGGCGGCGCGCGTAAGCACGTCGGTCGGACGGCATGTCGGCGGGCCGCGCAGTTTGGGAACAGCGCGCGGTCTTGCGCGACGGCAGTATGCTCTGCCAGGCAAAGGGAGGCTGCATGAAAAAGTACGTCATTGCGCTCGACCAGGGGACTACTTCGTCGCGTGCGCTGTTGTTCGACCACCGTGGACGGGTTTGCGGTGTGGCCCAGCGTCCGCTCACCCAGCACTATCCGCAGCCTGGCTGGGTGGAGCACGACCCGCGCGAGATCGCGTCCTCCCAGCTGGGCGTGCTGACCGAACTGCTGGTTGCCACGGACGTGCCGCCTGAAGAGGTAGCTGCTATCGGTATCGCCAACCAGCGTGAGACCACGATGGTATGGGATCGGGAGACGGGCCTGCCGCTGGGCAACGCGATTGTGTGGCAATGCCGCCGTACGACCGAGCTGGTCGAGCGCATCTGCGGCGCGCCCGGCATTGGACAGCGCGTGCGGGAGAAGACCGGCCTGGTGCCCGATGCCTATTTTTCGGCAAGCAAGATAGCCTGGATTCTTGACCATACGCCCGGAGCGCGTGCTGCGGCCGAACGCGGGGAGCTCGCGTTCGGCACGGTCGACTCGTGGCTGGTCTGGAACCTCACGCACGGTGCCGTCCACGCGACGGACGTGACGAACGCCAGCCGTACGATGCTCTACGACATCCATGCGGGCGCGTGGGACGAAGAGCTGCTCGCGCTGTTCGACATCCCTGCCTCGCTGCTGCCGGAGGTGCGGCCTTCTTCGTGCGTGTTCGGCCTGACCGCGCGGCCGGGCGTGCCTGCGGGCATTCCGGTTGCCGGCGTGGCGGGGGACCAGCAGGCAGCGCTGTTCGGACAATGCTGTTTTTCGCCCGGTAGCGTGAAGAACACCTACGGTACCGGCTGCTTTTTGCTCATGCACACGGGCACGGAGGCGGTCTCTTCGGAGCATGGCCTGGTCACGACGGTCGCGGCGAGCGCTCCGGGGGCGAAGGGCACGGAGTATGCGCTCGAAGGCAGCGTGTTCGTGGCAGGCGCCCTGCTGCAGTGGCTGCGCGACGAGCTGGGTATCCTGGACGACGTGGCCGACTCGGACCGTTTGGCGCGCAGCGTAGAGGATTCCGGCGGCGTGGTGGTCGTGCCGGCGTTTACCGGCCTGGGGGCTCCTTGGTGGGATGCCGAAGCGCGCGGTGCCCTGTTCGGCCTCACGCGCGGGACGACGCGCGCGCACGTGGTCCGTGCGGCGCTGGAGTCCCTGGCGTTCCAGACGGCGGACGTGGCGCGCACGATGGAGCAGGATTCGGGGCTGCGCATCACTTCGCTCAACGTGGACGGCGGCGCGTCTGCCAACGATTTCCTCATGCAGTTTCAGGCGGATATCTTGCACGCGCGGATAAACCGGCCCACAGTGACAGAGAGCACCGGACTGGGCGCTGCTTTCCTGGCAGGCCTGGCCGTCGGCTTTTGGAAGGACACGGAAGAGTTGAAAGCCTTGCGTGCCTGCGAACGGCATTTCGAGCCGCGTATGCCCGAAGGGCAGCGCGAAGAGTGCTTGCAGCGGTGGCACCGGGCGGTCGAAAGGACGAAAAGCTCATGAAGATCAGCATTGCGAGCGACCACGCCGGCTTCGAGCAGAAGGAGCGCCTGCGCGCGTTTCTCGAGGGGTTGGGCCACGAGGTGATCGACCGCGGGCCTGCGAACGACGACCGCGTCGACTACCCTGACTACGCGGTTCCGGTCGCGCACGACGTGGCCGACGGACAGGCAGAGCGCGGTGTGCTCGTGTGCGGAACCGGCATCGGCATGGCGCTTGCGGCCGACAAGGTGGCCGGCATTCGCGCCGCCAACATCATCACGCCGCAGTTCGCCGCCTTGTGCCGCGAGCATAACGACGCGAACGTCATCACGCTCTCCGGCCGTTTCGTCGAGCCTGAAGTGAACGAAGAGATCCTGCGCGTTTTCCTGTCCACCGACTTCGGCGGCGGACGCCATACGGGCCGCGTCGAAAAGATCATGGGGCTGGATTAGCTCCGTCGGCCTGACGGCCGACGGAACTCTCGACGCTGCAGGTCGCCGGGGTACCCCGTCTTGGCGCTCCGATTCCTCCTCGCGGCCCAAAGGCCGCTTCGTCGGGCTTTCCGCCAACGCAGGGTATCCACGCCCCTCGCTGGCGTTGGCTTGCGATGCGACCCTTCCGTGCTCCAGGTGGTGAAACGGCCGACGCTGCGGTCTCCCGGTGCGCCCGATTTCTCGGCGATGCCGAAGCCTTGCGTGCCGAAGTGCACCGTGGGCCACCGGGGCGCAAATGCGACCTTTGCCGTAACGGGCGTGCGCAAAGGGCGCTCCTGCTGGTAGGATTCCCCTGAAGAGACACGCCTTTCGCTCAGACGAGGCGGCATGTGCGAAGAAAGGACCAATCATGCCTTTGAAGTACGTTTCGAAAACCGACCCGGCGGTGGCTGCCGCCATCACCGAAGAGCTGGCGCGTCAGCGCGGCACTATCGAGCTGATCGCCTCCGAGAACATCGCCTCGCCCTCCGTCATGGAAGCGATGGGCACGGTGCTCACGAACAAGTACGCCGAAGGCTATCCGGGCAAGCGCTATTACGGCGGCTGCGAAAAGGTCGACATGGTGGAAGACCTTGCGCGCGACCGCGCATGCGAACTGTTCGGCAGCAACTTCGCCAACGTCCAGCCGCATTCCGGCGCCCAGGCGAACTTCGCTGCGTACACCGCCCTCATCCAGCCGGGCGACAAAGTGCTCGGCATGAGCCTTGACCAGGGCGGACACCTGACGCACGGCTCGCCGGTGAACTTCTCGGGCAAGCTCTACGAGTTCCACGCCTACGGTCTGAACCCGAAGACCGAGACCATCGACTACGACGAAATGGAACGCCTGGCCAAGGAAGTCCGTCCGAAGCTCATCGTGGGCGGTGCGAGCGCCTATCCGCGCACGATCGACTTCAAGCGCATGCGCGAAATCGCGGACGAAGTGGACGCCTACCTGATGGTGGACATGGCGCACATCGCCGGCCTGGTCGCTACGGGCGCGCATCCGAGTCCGGTGCCGTACGCGCACATCACCACCACGACCACCCATAAGACGCTGCGCGGCCCGCGCGGTGGCCTCATCCTCACCAACGACGAGGCGCTGGCCAAAAAGGTCAACTCCGCAGTGTTCCCGGGCGCCCAGGGCGGCCCGCTCATGCACGTAATCGCCGGCAAGGCCGTCGCCTTCGGCGAGGCGCTGCAGCCCTCCTTCAAAGAGTACATCGACCATGTCGTAGAGAACGCTCGCCGTCTGGGCGAGGGCATGATCGCGGGCGGCCTGCGCCTGGTCTCCGGCGGCACGGACAACCATCTGTGCCTGGTGGACCTCACTCCGGCAGACGTGACCGGTAAGGATGCAGAGAAGCTGCTCGAGACCGTGGGCTTGACGGTCAACAAGAACTCCATCCCCAACGAGCCGCGTTCCCCGTTCGTCACGAGCGGTATCCGCGTGGGCTCTCCGGCAGGCACGACGCGCGGTCTGACGGCGGACGAGTTCTACACGGTAGGCGAATGCATCGCCGCCGCGGTCTTCGCCGCGGGCGACGAGGCAAAGCTCGCTGAAATTGGCAAAACGGTCCAGGGCATCATCGATGCCCACCCGCTCTACCCCGAGTTCTAGCGAGAAAAAGCGACAGTCACTTTTTCTCATTCGGGCGACGAAGTAAACGAAAACGGCCTGCATCCTGAGGGGCGCAGGCCGTTTGCATTGCACGCTGCAGTCGGCCACGAGAAAAAGCGGTCGACCCTTTTCTCATCTTGTACAATGGCGGGAGCCGATCGAGAGGAGAACGCCATGCAGCTCGGGGTCGAACGTCCTTCGTGGGACGAATATTTCATGACGTTGGCGAACGAAGTCGCCACGCGCACGACGTGCCTGCGCCGTGCCGTGGGCGCCATCATCGTGAAAGACCGGCGCATCCTGGCGACGGGCTACAATGGCGTGCCGACAGGCCTGCGGCATTGTGCAGAGACCGGCTGTTTGCGCCAGCAACTGGGCGTTCCTTCTGGACAGCGACATGAGATCTGCCGTGGCCTGCACGCGGAGCAGAACGCCATTATTCAGGCGGCGCGCTATGGCGTGGACATCACGGGCGCGTCCATCTACATCACAACGCAGCCGTGCGTCGTGTGCGCGAAGATGCTTATCAACGCCGGCATCACCGAAATCGTCTATCAGAACCCGTATCCCGACGAGCTGGCCATGTCCCTGCTCGAAGAGTCCGGCATTGCGCTGCGCGTATACCAGCCGGAGCATGCGAAGACGGAAGGGGAGCTCGGTCCGGAGGTGTAAGCTCGCTGCTTTACCGCGCGAAAGCGACCACTGCGCGGCACTTCGCGTGCTTTCACCGTTTTCGCTTCTTTCGCTTTTTGCCGTTTTCGATGCATTTTATGCAAGGATTATGCACTGCTTCGGAAGCGCGGAAAGCGCCTTTCGTGCGCGTGCGCTCATTTCCTTGGAAACGGCTTGCTTTTGAGCCTTTGCGCGCCGGAAAGTCTCTATCAGGCGAAATGCGGGCAAGGGAAGTCTTTTAGGCCGAAAAAATCCCCGCATTTTGTAAAAAAGACCATCGAACCCCACGAACATGCATTGTCAACGAAATTCTTTTTGGTTTTTTGCATACGGTTCGGTAACTTCCGGTATCATATCCTCCGGCTTGTAAACGAGGGCGCGCTGCGCTCTCACGGACAGAAGAAAGCAGGATATGGTTCTCGCGGTGCTCCTTGGCGCTCTTTCCGGCATCTTGGGCTTTCTGCCTTTGATGGGCTCGCTTGCCCTTGCCAAGCGCGTGACGAGCACGAGCAACCTGAGCAATGTGAGCTCGCTCCTGCTCGGCCTGATCGGCTCCATGTTCGTGCTGGCGGTCACGGCGGTGCTTTGCATCGTCCTCGCGCGCGACCTGGCACTTCCGTTCGTTCTTGCCGAAGCGGTCGCGCTTTCGGTCGCGGCAGTGGTCTTCGGCGTTTTCAAGCTGGTGAGGAAGTAGAGCGGAAAGGCAGTAACGTGAATCCTTTGGAAGAGCTCGCGAACGGCGTATCGCACCTCCAGCATTCGTTCGACTCGGCATTCGTGTTCGGCCCCGTCACGCAGTACGTGTTCTGGATGGTCATCTGCTTGGCCATCACGCTGATCGTGGTGCTGGTGGCTGGACGCAAGCTGACTCTCGTCCCGAAGAGCAAGTTCGTCCACATGGTCGAATACGGCTATGACTTCGTCCGCAAGGACATGGGCGAAAATGCGATCGGCCATGGCTACAAAAAGCACGTCCCGTTCCTGGCTACGCTGTTCTTCTTCATCCTGATCTCGAACTTCGTGGGCCTCATTCCGGGCTGCAAGACCCCCACGGGCACGATCTCCGTCACGTGGGCGCTCGCTTTGATCTCATTCGTCTACTTCAACTGGCAGGGCATCAAGGCCCATGGCGGCTGGGGCTACATCAAGTCCATCGCCCCGTCCGGCCTGCCCAAACCCATGGTGCCGGTCATTTGGTTCTTCGAGTTCATCTCGCTCGTGCTGCGCGCGCTGACGCTGGCCGTCCGACTCTACGGCAACATGTTCGCCGGCCACATGGTGCTTGCCATCTTCGCCGCCGCCACGAGCATCTTCATCAGTGCAGCCGCCTCGAACATTGTCTTCGGCGCGGTCAGCATCGGCTGGTTCGCCCTGCTGTTCATCATGTACGCTCTCGAGACGCTTGTCGCGTTTTTGCAGGCGTACGTGTTCACGATCCTGTCGGCGGTCTACATCTCGCTGGCGACTTCCGAGCACTAAGCTCGCGCGGGGTGTGCCCGCATGCGTCGCGTCTGCGGCGCCTGACTTTCGGAAATCGACCGGACGCCCCCTGTCCGGTTGGTTGATAGGCAAAGGGTCCGGGGAAAGGCTCCGGACCGGTCAAAGGAGGACACTGTGGAACTTACTTTCGAAGCCCTGAAGCTCGTGGGTTACGGCCTGGCCACCCTTGGCCCTGGTCTGGGCATCGGCATCGCCTGCTACGGCTGCTGCATGGGCACCGCTCGCCAGCCGGAACTGCAGGGCCGTCTGTTCACGAACTTCATCATCGGCGCGGCGCTCGCCGAGGCACTGGCTCTGATCGGCTTCGTTCTCGCGTTCATCCTCTAAGTCAGTCTTGTTCGGTAATCAAGCCGCAATAAGGCTGGAAGGAGGAAAGAACGTGAAAGCAAGCAACAAGGCATCGCGGCTGCTCGCTCGCGCGGGCGGAATCTCTGCCGCCGCCTTCACTGCGTCTGCCGCGTTTCCGGCCCTCGCCTTCGCAGCCGAGGAAGAAGGGAGCGGCGGAATCAGCGCGATTCTGCCGAACATGACCGAGTTCATCCCGATGGTCGTCGCCTTCATCCTGCTGCTGCTCATCCTGGGCAAATTCGGCTGGCCGATGTTCCAGGGCATGCTCGACAAGCGCGAGGCCTCCATCAAGGACTCGCTCGAGAAGGCAGAAGAGGCGCGCATCGAATCCGAGCGTGCGCTCGCCGAGTACAAGACGCAGCTGGAGGATGCGAAGGCGCAGGCCGCCCAGATCGTGGCGGACGCGAAGGCGACCGGAGAAGCCGTCAAGACGGACATCACAGCGAAGGCCCAGGCCGAAGCCGAGCAGATGATCGCCAAGGCGCGCGTTGCCATCGAAGCGGAGAAGCAGGCTGCGATCGCAGAGCTCCAGGCTTCGGTGGCCGATACGTCCATCGCGGTGGCTTCCCGCCTGATCGGCGAGAACCTTTCCGATGACGAGCATCGCGCGATCGTCGCTCGTTACGTGGACGAGGCGGGCAGTTTCAATGCCAACTAATCGTCTCGTCGTCAAAGAAACCGTCGACACGTACGCGTCCGTCCTGCTCGACGCGGCGAACGCCGCGGGCGGCCAGGATGCCGTCCTCGAAGTTCGCGACCAGCTGGAAGTGGTGACGAAGGCGCTCCGCTCCAACGTGGACTTGGAAGTCGCGCTTGCAGAGGAGGCTTACACTCCCGAACAGCGCGAGACCTTGGTCCGCAACGTGTTCGCGGGCATGAACCCGGCGCTCGCCGAGACCTTGCTGGTCATGGCGGAGCGCGATGACTTGGGACTGGCGGGTCGCATCTACCGTGCGTACGACGAGCAGATCGAAGAGAAGCTCGGCGTGGCGGTGGTCGACGTGACCACGGTGGTGGAGCTCGACGACGCACTGCGCGAGACGATTTCGAACAAAGCAGCCCAGGATTTGGGCAAACAGGTCGTGCTGCGCGAGCACGTGGACAAGTCCATTCTCGGCGGCATCATCATGAGCGTCTCTGGAAGGCGCATTGACGCAAGCATTGCAACGCAGCTTGACACTGCGCGTACCGTGCTCAAGACAACAGATGGAGGTGAATGCTAGTGACTGAAATCACCGCACAGTCTATTGACGAGGCCCTGCGCAAGCAGCTTGACGCGCTCAGCATGAGCGTCGAGTCCCGCGAGGTCGGCACGGTCATCCAGGTCGGCGACGGCATCGCGCGCGTCGACGGCCTGAGGGGCGCCATGGCAGGCGAGCTTTTGGAGTTCACCGGTGCCAACGGCAAGACCGTTTACGGCCTGGCCCAGAACCTCGAAGAGGACGAGGTCGGCGCCGTTCTTCTGGGCGATGTCACGGCTATCAAGGAAAACGACCAGGTGCGCACGACGGGCCGCATCGTCGAGGTCCCGTCCGGCAAAGGCATGCTTGGCCGTGTCGTGAACCCGCTCGGCCAGCCCATCGACGGCAAGGGCCCCATCCAGGCCGAAGGCATGCGCCCGGTCGAATTCAAGGCCCCGGGCGTTCACGCTCGCAAGCCGGTCGAGGAGCCCATGCAGACGGGCATTCTCGCCGTTGACTCGATGATTCCGATCGGCCGCGGCCAGCGCGAGCTGATCATCGGCGACCGCCAGACGGGCAAGTCCGCTATCGCGGTCGACGCTATCATCAACCAGCGCAACGAAGACGTGATCTGCATCTACGTCGCTATCGGCCAGAAGGCCTCCACCGTCGCCGGCATCGTGGAGACGCTGGAGCGCCATGGCGCGATGGACAAGACTATCGTCGTCGCCGCGACCGCGTCCGACTCCGCCCCGCTTCAGTACATCGCCCCGATGGCGGGCGCTGCCATGGGCGAATACTTCATCTACACGGGCGAGGACGGCAAGCCGGCAGGCCCCGAGAACCCGGGCCGCCATGTGCTCATCGTCTACGACGACCTGTCCAAGCAGGCTGTCGCGTACCGTCAGATGTCCCTAACCCTTCGCCGCCCGCCGGGACGCGAGGCGTACCCGGGCGACGTCTTCTACCTGCACTCCCGTCTGCTGGAGCGCGCGGTGAAGATGTCCGACGAGAACGGCGGCGGCTCCATGACGGCACTGCCGATCATCGAGACCCAGGCAGGCGACGTTTCCGCGTACATTCCGACGAACGTCATCTCCATTACCGACGGTCAGATCTACCTGCAGACCGACCTGTTCTACCAGGGCCAGCGCCCGGCAGTCAACGTGGGCATCTCCGTTTCCCGCGTCGGCGGCTCCGCGCAGGTCAAGGCCATGAAGCAGGTCGCCGGCTCGCTGCGTCTGGACCTTGCCTCCTACAACGAGCTCCAGGCGTTCACGCAGTTCGGCTCTGACCTGGACAAGGCCACGCAGGACCAGCTGACGCGCGGTGCCCGCATGACCGAGCTCCTGAAGCAGGGCCGCTACGTGCCCATGTCGGTGTGGGATCAGGCTATCGCCATCTACGCGGGCAGCCAGGGCTATCTGGACGACCTTCCGGTCTCCGACGTCGTGCGTTTCCGTGGCGAGCTTTTGGCCTACATGCATGCTTCGCGGCAGGACCTGGTCGACCGTCTGGCGGCCGAAAAGAAGTGGACCGACGACATCAAGGCGGACATGAGCGCTGCCATCGAGGCGTTCAAGACCCAGTTCTCCGCTTCCGCGACGGCGTAAAGGACCACGAACATGCCCAACCTTCACGACATAGAACGGCGTATCAACTCCGTCAATTCGACGAAGAAGATCACGCGCACCATGGAGATGGTGGCGGCGGCGAAGATCCGCTTCGCAAGCGAGCGAGTGGACCGTGCGACGCCGTACTCCGAATCCATGGCGGAAATGTTGGCGGACGTCGCCACGCGTGTGGGCGGTAGCGAGAACGCGCTTCTCAAGAAGCACGACGACGTGAAGAACGCGCTGTTGGTCGTCATGGTGTCAGACCGCGGTCTGGCCGGCGGCTTCAACAGCAACATCCTTCGCTTGGCCGAGCACTTCATCAAGGACAAGGCGGCCGAAGGCGTGCAGGTGCACGTCGCTGCCTGCGGCAAGAAGGCCATCGGCTATTTCACGTACCGCAATATCACGCCGGTGCTCGAGTTCGCGGGCCTGTCCGCGGACCCCACCGTCGAAGAGGCCATGACGATTGCCCAGTACGCCATCTCGGGCTACGTCGAGGGCAACCTCGACGAGGTCGTCCTGCTGTACAACCATCCGAAGAACGCTGCCGAGCAGGTCATCCGCCAGGAAATGCTGTTGCCGGTCGACACCAGCGCGCTTGCGCGCGAGGACGGCGAAGGCTCTTCCAGCGGCGACGTCGACTTCGAGCCGAGCGCCGAAGCGGTCCTGGATAGCCTGCTGCCGGCCTACGTTCGCACGATGGTCTACCACGCGCTGATCGATTCCGCTGCGGGCGAGCAGGGCGCTCGCCGCAACGCAATGAAGGCGGCAACCGACAACGCCAACGAAATGGCAGAGACTCTGACCAGAATGTACAATCGCGTGCGCCAAGGCGCCATCACGACCGAGATCAACGAGATCGTGGGCGGCGCTGCGGCTTTGGAGGACTAAATGGCTGAAGAAACCACCACTACGGTCGAGCAGGAGGCGAAAGGACGCATTGTCCGTATCGTCGGCGCTGTCGTGGACGTCGAGTTCCCGCCAGAGTACATGCCGTCGATCTACAACGCGCTGACCGTCACTGCGACGACTCCTATCGGTGAGGTCAAGACCGTTCTTGAGGTCGAGACCCACCTTCCGGGCGACATGGTCCGTACCGTGGCCATGTCTTCCACCGACGGCCTGGTCCGCGGCCTTCCGGTCGTGGACACCGGCGCTCCGATGAAGATGCCGGTCGGCCAGGCCACCCTGGGTCGTATTTGGAACGTGCTCGGCGAGCCGGTCGACGGCAAGCCGATGCCGGAGGACGTCGAAGAGTGGCGCCCGATCCACCATCCGGCCCCGGACTACGACACCCTGACCACCACCACCGAAATCTTCGAGACCGGCATCAAGGTCATCGACCTGATTGAGCCCTACGTCAAGGGCGGCAAGACCGGCCTGTTCGGCGGCGCAGGCGTCGGCAAGACGGTGTGCATCCAGGAGCTCATCAACAACCTGGCCCAGGAGCACGGCGGCACGTCCGTGTTCACGGGCGTAGGCGAGCGTACCCGTGAGGGCACCGACCTCTACCTCGAAATGAGCGAGTCCGGCGTTATCAACAAGACCTGTCTCGTCTATGGCCAGATGAACGAGCCTCCGGGAGCGCGTCTGCGCGTTGGCCTGGCGGGCCTGACGGAGGCGGAGTACTTCCGCGATCAGGGCCAGGACGTGCTGTTGTTCATCGACAACATCTTCCGTTTCTCGCAGGCTGGCTCTGAGGTGTCCGCACTGCTCGGCCGTATGCCTTCCGCAGTAGGCTACCAGCCGACGCTGGCAACCGAGATGGGCGACCTTCAGGAGCGCATTACGTCCACCGAGACCGGCTCCATTACGTCCGTTCAGGCCGTCTACGTTCCTGCCGACGACCTGACCGACCCGGCTCCGGCGACCACGTTCACGCATCTGGACGCGAAGACCGTTCTTTCGCGCTCCATTGCCGAGCTCGGCATCTACCCGGCCGTCGACCCGCTGGACTCCACGTCCCGCGCGCTCGACCCGGAGATCGTCGGCGAAGAGCACTACCGCGTGGCTGTGGGCGTGCAGCAGATTCTGCAGCAGTACCGCGACCTTCAGGACATCATCGCTATTCTCGGCATGGACGAGCTCTCCGAGGACCAGAAGCTTGTCGTGAACCGTGCGCGCAAGATCCAGAAATTCCTGGGTCAGCCGTTCCACGTGGCCGAGCAGTTCACGGGCAACCCGGGCAAGTACGTTAAGCTCGAGGACACCGTGCGCTCCTTTGCCGAGGTGCTCGACGGCAAGTGCGACCACATCCCCGAGCAGTGCTTCGTCTACAAGGGCGCTATCGAGGACGTGTACGAAGCCTACGAGAAGATGAAGGAAAAGGAAGCCGAATAATGTCCAGCCTTTCTTGCGACATCGTCACTCCCGAAGCAAAGCTCATGTCCGAGGACTTTTACATGGTGATCGTTCCCGGCGTCGAAGGCGAAATGGGCTTTCTGCAGGGGCATGCCCCGCTCGTGTCCGCTTTGGCGGACGGGACGGTGCGCCTGCACAAGCAGGCAGGCGACAAGGAGCGCGTGATCGCCCTGCAGGGCGGCTACGTTGAAGTCACGGGCGAAAAAGTGATCATCCTTGCCGACCGCGCATGCCCGGTCGAGGAGATTGACGTCGAGGCGGTGCGCGCCGAGCGCGAAGAGATGCTCCGCCAGCTCGAGGCGCTCTCCGCGGACGACGCTGGCCGTCCGACGCTGGAAGGCGCTCTTGCCTGGTGCGACGTTCGCCTGAAGGCCGTCGCCTAGAGCGAATCGCGCGTAGGGAACGAAGGCTGCTGCCAGGATGGGCGTGCGCAGGTGCGCACAACCATCGCTGCCCTGTCTGCGTCACTTTGCGTGCACCTTACCTATCAACCGAAAAGGCCCGCCGCCCGGCGGGCCTTTTTAGGTCATGCACCGGACCCCCGGACCCCCGGACCCCCC
>DVGB01000103.1 GCA_018712955.1 Candidatus Aveggerthella stercoripullorum | reverse complement strand
CGCCGGTGATTCCGATTCCATGGTCGCAGGCTGAGGTGTTTGCAGAGGTGGTGGAGTTTGCGACTGACCGCACGTCGCATCGGAAGACGCGCGGCACGCACAGTGCCTACCTTTTCCATAAAGGAGAGCTGTTGCTGCGCCGCGAGGACATCGGGCGGCATAATGCGTTCGACAAAGTGGTGGGTGCGGCGCTTTTGTCCGGCGTTGACCTGACTGAATGCACGCTGTTCACAAGCGGGCGCGTGCCGACCGACATGTGCGCGAAGGCCGTTCGCGCGCGCATTCCTATCGTCGTGTCGAAAGCGGTTCCGACGGTCGACACCGTCAAGATGGCGCGTGCGTACGATTTGACGCTCATCTGCAAGGCTACGCCGGAGTCCTTCGAAATCGTCAACGACCCGCTCGGCGTCTGCCACGCGTAAGGTAGGTCGGAAGCCGCCCGCGCATTGCCCCGCACCTCGCCCAAACGGCGCCTGCCGTGCATGAAGGATGGTCGCACTCACAGCGATGTCGATTTGCTGCGTGAGCCAGCGTCTGCCATGAGCGGGGCGTATGCTGCGCGTATTACCTGCGCTTTGTCCAGCCAGCCCCTGTCGTGCGCAAGGGGCAGCGGCTTTTCTCGCCTGCAATCGAAATCTCACGTTTGCAGCAAGTTTGGGAACTTATTGGTCCTGTCGAAGGCGTTTTCAGCAAGTTTGGGAGGTTATTGGTTCTCCCGACCCTGGAATCGGACCAAATTCTTCCCAAACTTGCTGCGGAATCGGAATTTCGGTTACGAAGGACAACCTTGCGCCAGACAGGCCTCCTGGGCATTCCCAGGAGGCCTGCTTGCGGGTGGTTGGCGTAGGGGGAAAGTGAGAAAAGCGAGAAAAGGGTCAGTTGCTTTCTCTCGCTTTGAGGTTGCCTTGCGAGAAGGAGTCTGGCTGCTGCTCTTTTCCGGGCGGATTGCCCGTACGGAAGAACACCGCTGCGCGGTCGATAGTTTCGACCTCTAGGTGACCGAGCCTCACCAAGCTGTACAGGTCTGCTCGAGCGGTCGCACGGACGACGCCGAACAGGTCGGCGTATGTTTTCACCTTCATGGTCATGCCAGGTTCATGCGCAAGCACTGAGAGGCATTCCCTCTGACGGTGGTTGAGCTCCCGAAGGTTTTCGAGCTTTTGCTCGTCGTGCTCCATCTGTCCAAGGAATCCTTCGACGGCAGTTTTTACCTGAAGGAGTCCTTCCAGAAACGTGGTGATGGTTTTAGCGAACATAAGGGTGTTGTCGAGGCCTTCGCTGTCGAGGGCGTGTGCTGCAAGACGGTCGAAATCTTTCGTGAACGAGCGATTGGGCTGATGACTCGATTGCGTTGACAACGTGGTAAAAGGGACATACGAAAGCACCGGCATGCCATGCTGCGAAAAAAAGACACGGCGAACCGCGAGTTCTGTCAGCCCATTGAGGCTCGGGAAATAATGCAGGTCCCAGAACACCGCGCTTGCTTCGTGAAACGCGATGAAAAGGTCTTCGGCTGAAGTTGCCGTGCTCGCATCTGCAATTGCAGTGAACAGGCAGTGTTCCACGAACGAACGGTCGGTTAGGCGTTCGATCCAAAGGTTCGGGGTTGAGAACATGAACGCAGGCGAGAGATGGCAAAGCTCTCCGATGCCCACGGTCAGTTCGTCGTGTATGCGTTCGACCAACACAGCGGTGAGCGAAGAGCTGGCGTACCGATTGGAGTCGCGCCAGACCGCGATGAGGTTTGCAACAGCGTGCTCCTCCGAGGATTCGGGGGAAACCTGCCCATACCATAGTTTCTTCAGTCGTTCAGCGGGGATATCGAAACCGTCGCGATGGCATGCTGCCGCAATCTCTTCGAGCACGAACGGTGCAAGGCCGATCGAGACTGGCGCTGCGTCGAGCGCGGTGTTAAGGGCGGAGCCTTTTCCGGCAAGCTCGGAGAGTTCGCTGAGCTCTCGACGGGTTTTTTTCGTTATATAGGCCCACGAGATGTCAAGTGGGGTCCTGAACCATGGCTTGACAGAGAACGTGATGCCGGCGCACCTGCGCAGGACGGCAAAATGCCGCCAGAGCTCGTGCGCTGAGACGCCAGGCGGCATGGGAAGCTGCTCGAATTCGCGGAAAGAGAGCGGTGCGTCCACGATGGCATGACGCTTGTTTGCAAGGTGACAAGTACGTCTGCCGTCATCGTGAGCGATCCTATGGGCGTGGCGACGGGGATTGCGGAGCGTCAAAGCGCAGGCGCGCGGAACGAATGTTTCGGCATGGCGTTGATGGCGTAGGCGCTTCGCGATGATTTGCGCGGGAATGCCTCTCTTTTTCCGGAAAAAGCAGCCTCCCATTTCTTGAGTGAAATGGGAGGCTTTTTCATGAGGAAAAGTGACGGTTCCTTTTCCCTTTGTAAGCTTCCTTGCAGGTAAGCCGACTAGTCGCGGGTGAGCTTGCGGTGCAGGCGGTGGGGCTTGGCAGCTTCTTCGCCCAGGCGTTCGACCTTGTTCTTACGGTAGGCCTCGAAGTTGCCTTCGAACCAGTGCCACTGGCCGGGGTTCTCGTCGGTGCCTTCCCATGCCAGGATATGAGTGGCGATACGGTCGAGGAACATGCGGTCGTGGCTCGTGATGACGGCGCAGCCGGGGAAGCCCAAAAGCGCCTCTTCCAGGCTTTCGAGCGTCTCCACGTCCAGGTCGTTCGTCGGCTCGTCGAGCAAAAGCAGATTGCCGCCCTGTTTGAGCGTGAGCGCCAAGTTCAAGCGGTTGCGCTCGCCGCCGGAAAGCACGCCAGCGGGTTTCTGCTGGTCAGGGCCCTTAAAGCCGAAGGCTGCCACGTAGGCGCGGCTTTGGATCTCCGTGTCGCCCACCTTGAGCCAGTCGTTGCCGTCAGAGACGACTTCCCAGACGTTCTTCTTCGGGTCGATGCCCGCGCGGTTCTGGTCGACGTAGGAAATCTGCACGGTCTCGCCAATCTCCAGGCTACCGCTCGTGACGTCCTCAAGTCCCATGATCATCTTGAAGAGCGTGGTCTTGCCAACGCCGTTCGGGCCGATGACGCCCACGATGCCGTTGCGCGGCAGGCTGAACGAAAGGTCGTCGATGAGCACGCGGTCGCCGAATGCTTTGTGCAGATGCTCGGCTTCGATGACCTTCGAGCCCAGGCGAGGGCCGACGGGAATCTTGATGTCGGTCACGTCCAGGCGCTCGCCGGACTTCGCCTCGGCCACCATGCGGTCGTAGTTCTCCAGACGCGCCTTGCTTTTTGCCTGACGAGCTTTCGGGGAAGAGCGCACCCATTCCAGCTCGCGGGCGATGCGCTTGGCGAGCTTCGCCTCGCGCTGCCCCTGGGCTTCCAGGCGCGCGGCCTTCGTTTCCAGGTAGGTGGAGTAGTTGCCCTTGTAGGGGAAGAGCTGACCACGGTCGACTTCGCAGATCCATTCCGCCACGTTGTCCAGGAAGTAGCGGTCGTGCGTGACGGCCAGCACCGCGCCCGGATAGCGCTGCAGGAACTGTTCCAGCCACAGCACCGATTCGGCGTCCAGGTGGTTGGTGGGCTCGTCCAAAAGCAGCAGGTCGGGCGCTTCGAGCAGAAGGCGGCAGAGCGCCACGCGGCGGCGTTCGCCACCGGAGAGGATGCTCACCGGGGCGTCGGGGTCCGGGCACTGCAGTGCGTCCATGGCCTGGGAAAGCTGGCTGTCCAGATCCCAGCCGTTGGCCGCGTCGATTTCGTCCTGAAGCTTGCCCATTTCGTCCATCAGGGCGTCGAAGTCTGCATCCGGGTCTGCCATCTCCATGCCGACCTGGTTGAAGCGCTCGATTTTCGCCAAGAGGTCGGCGAAGGCCATCCGGATGTTTTCGATGACGGTCTTGTCTTCGTCCAGCGGCGGCTCCTGCTGCAGGATGCCCACCGTGTAGCCGGGGGTGAGGCGCGCTTCGCCGTTCGTGACGTCCTCGATGCCTGCCATGATTTTCAACAGCGTGGACTTGCCCATGCCGTTCGGGCCCACGACGCCAATCTTCGCGCCGGGGTAGAACGAAAGCGAAACGTCGTCGAGGATGACCTTGCTCCCGTGGCTTTTGCGGGCTTGGTACATTTGGAAGATGAATTCAGCCAATTCGGCTCCTTTTCGTCGGGTTCGCGCGAGCATGGCGCCGGATGGCGCTAGGCCAGTCGCGGACGCGTTGCCGTCCTGTCAGCGCACGCCGTGTGCGGGACTTGTATCGCTTTGCCGCGCGGTCTGTCAGCGGGCATTCTACCAAGCGCCGCAGCCTACCGCGTCCGCGCCCATGCGCGTGCAGCAAAAGAACATGCCGTGCGGGAGGGTTAGGAGAGCGCGTTGATGAGGTCGAGCGCCTGCTGCGGTGTGAGGGCAGGAACTGCCACCGCTGTGGCGTGGGCGATGAAGCGTTTGTCCGACGTGACGACGGCGTCCACTTCGGCACGCTTGGCAGCTGCGAGGATGAGGTTGTCTTCCAGGTCGTTGTGGGCGAACCGGAAGCCGTGCGCAAGTCGAAGGTCGAACAGGTCTTGGCCGACCGGCGTGGAAAGGCGTTCCATGTGCTCGGTGCACGCCCAGGCGGTCTCAGCGATAGCGTTGTACATTTCTTCAGTCGGGCAGCCTTGTGCGCGCTCATCGCACTTGTACGATTGGGCAAGGGTGAAGAACACGTCTTTTTCGGTCGTGACGGCGTGGTAAAGCTTGACGGACGAAGAGACTGAAGCCCTCACGAGGGCGTCTGCTGCGTCATGACACGGACGAGATTCCACGTATAAATCAATCCACACGTTGGTGTCTACGAGGTATTTTAGCTTTGGCATGCGTGCTCCCATTCCTTAATGCGACGTTCGTATGCGAGGCCCCTTAGCTCCTTGTAGGGGAGGGTTTCTAGCGGGAGGCTCGTCATGCCAGTTTGCTGCTTGATGTTTTTCAGCAACTCGCTGCATGCTTTTTGTATGTCCTCGAGGTCCTGGAGCTTCACGGCGATTGTCTCATCGCGCTTGACGTTCTGGCTTTGGTTCGGGGAGAGTGCCTGTTCTATTGCTTCGGGCTCGTACTCGTGCTCCGCGGCGAACTCCCAGAGTGCGCGCACGGCCTGGGAGGGTGTGAACCCTGCGCGGGCGAGCGCGGCATCACCCCGCTCTTTGAGCCTTCGGTCGATGCGAGTGTTCATTTGGGCCATCTCGCTTTTAGGGCGCTCGGCGGTCGCTTCCATGGCAGCTCCTTTCCTCTGGCTTGTATAGCAGTATAGCAAGCGCGAGAATCATTGCGAAACGGGATTTGCATGCGAAATCGAAAAATGTGGAATTCGGTATTTGCCTTGGAGTCTGCTCCAGGGTGTTTAATAGATACAGCTCGAGGAGGAGGCCTGTCTGTGCGCGGTGCCGCGCTGTCAGAAAGGCAGCTCCTATTCCTTTGGGCGACCGACCCAGACGAGAAAGGATCGACTTCGCATGATCTATCGTGACTTCAAGGGCGAAAAGCTCTCTGCCATGGCCATGGGCTGCATGCGCTTGCCGGTCGTCGACGGAGACGACAACGTCATCGACGAGCCTGCTGCGCGGGAAATGTTCGACTACGCCTTCGAGAACGGCGTGAACTACTTCGATACTGCCTGGGGCTACCACGGCGGCAACTCCGAACTGGTGGTAGGCCGCGCGCTGGCCGACCGTCCGCGCGACGCGTTCTACCTGGCCGACAAGTTCCCGGGCTATGACCTGGCCAACATGGGCAAAGTCGAAGAAATCTTCGAAGAGCAGCTGCGCAAATGCCAGGTCGAATACTTCGACTTCTACCTGGTGCATAACGTGTGCGAGCTCAATATCGACGCATACTTGGACGACGAGCAGTATGGCACGGTGAGCTACCTGCGCGAACAGGTGAAGAACGGCCGCATTCGCCATCTGGGCTTTTCCTGCCATGGTGCGCCGGATGTGCTGCAGCGCTTCCTGGATGCTTACGGCGACGACATGGAGTTCTGCCAGCTGCAGATTAACTACCTGGACTGGACGTTCCAGGAGGGCGAAAAGAAGGTCGCGATGCTCGCCGAGCGCGGCATTCCTGTGTGGGTCATGGAGCCGCTGCGCGGCGGGTCGCTCTGCCGCCTGACGGATGCGCAGGCGGGCATGCTCGCTGCCGTGAGTCCGGACGAGTCCCAGGCTAGCTGGGCGTTCCGCTTCTTGCTGGACATCCCGGAGGTGGTGACCATCCTGTCCGGCTCCTCCACGCTCGAGCA
>DVGB01000102.1 GCA_018712955.1 Candidatus Aveggerthella stercoripullorum | reverse complement strand
CTCCGGCCCTTCAACGCCGGTCTGGTCGAAGGGCGGGATGAAGCTTTCGCTGTCGGCCCCGCCTTCCTGCCAGTAGTAGTCTTCGATCCCGAGCTCGTCGGCGTAGTCGAGCAATGACTCGTAGTCGCCCGCTGGCACTGTCTCGTTCAGTTCGGGATAACGCTCGAAATGCCTGAGCGGCGTGTACTGGTTCATCAAGCTGAGAAGAACGGTATCCCCGTAGCGCTCGTGCAGCAGCCGCACAACACGCTTCGACTCTTCCAGACGGCCCGGCAACAGCAAATGCCGCACGACCACGCCGTGCAGAATCCGCGGCGGCTCGTCACCGTCTGGCGCCTCCTCGAACACCGGACGCCCCGCCTGCGCCACCATGGCGTCAAGCGCAGCAAGCGCCACTTCCGGATAGTCGGGCGCGTTCGAATAGCGGCGCGCGGTCTGCGCGTCAGCGTATTTGAAATCTGTCAGGTACACGTCCACCGTACCGTCCAAAAGCCCGATGGCCTCTACCGTTTCGTACCCTGACGTGTTGTAGACCACGGGCAGTTCCAACCCTGCCGTGCGCGCCAACGCCACGGATTCGACGACCGCAGGCGCATAGTGCGTTGGCGTAACAAGGTTCACGTTGCGCGCACCCTGCGCAGCGAGCTCCAGATAAATGCGCGCAAGACGCCTCACGGACACCTCCGTGCCCGCATCGCCGATTGCAATATCGCGATTCTGGCAGTAAACGCAACGCAGGGGGCAGTAGCTGAAAAAGACCGTCCCGCTGCCGGATTCGCCGCTGATACAGGGTTCCTCCCAGAAATGAAGCGCCGCCCGGGCTATGCGCACGCGCGCGCTCGCACCGCACACACCGCGCACGCCCGCCTTGCGGTCTGCGCCGCAGTCGCGCGGGCAAAGGCGGCATGCGCGCATAAGGTCTTTTTGCCCTGTGGTCATCTGCTAGTTGTTTGAGTAGCTGCCGAATCCGCCCAGGCCATCGTAGCCTTCGATTCCGTAATCGGCATCCTCGTCGTCATGATGATGCCCGCATCCGCAATCGTCGTCGTGGTCGTGGTCGTGGCCGTCGCCGTACACGCGCTCGGCGCGCGTCCAGTCCAGCCCGTGCTGGGCACAGGCGCTCTCTTCGCCATAAATGAGACTGAGCGCCGCAACGCCCTTGTCAGAGCCGCCGATAACGGCAAGCAACTCCAGCAAGTGCTGCGCAGCCTCCCCTTGCGGCAAGATGAGGTCCACGTCGTCCGCGGCAGCAAGCGCCATCGTAAGCTCGGCCATGAGCATCTCCAGCGTGAACGCGCCATCGAAGCGCTCCTGGCAGACTGCTTCGTGCAGTGCCCGCACGCGTCCTGAAATCACGCCCGCCTCTGCAGACGCGCTCATCATGGCAACCGCATCGACACCGGAAGCGCGGCAAAGCGCGTCCGCTTCCATGAGCGAGGCGATCTGGGCGGCATTCTGCAGCGATGCGACTGCAAGCGCCGTTTGGCCAGCGCCCGCGACGCCGAGATACGTCACTTCGTCCGCAAGCACTTCCAAAAGCGGCAAGACCGCCTGATAGTCGTCCTCTTCGCCGCCTGCGAAAATGCGCAGGCTTTCCGGATGCGCGAACACGTCAGCGTCCGCCGGGTCGTCCACGAACAGCGGCGCGTCGATTGCGTGCAGGTCGTTCACCAACGCGACCGCCTGGATTTCCTTCGAGAAGGAGGGGGTCGTAGCCCCCAGGTCGATGAGGTACGTTCCTTCGGCGCAGATCTGCACCAGGCCGTTCGTCTCGAAGTAGACGTCCTCCGTGGCCGTCTGGCCCTCGCAGAACGTGAGCACTACGTCTGCCGAGGCGACGTCGGAAGCCGCCAGATACCCGGCCTCCGTCAGACGCCGCGCAAGCGGCTCCCCTACTTTCACGTCCCCGACAAACACAAACGAGATGCTCATGAAACTACCTCGCCTCTCCTTCTTCCTCCTCGAAACAAGCGCACGCCCGCTTCGCACAGCACGGAGCGAGCTCGCACAGCCCTTGCAAAGCCCCGGCACGACAAGTCGCCTAGGCGCTTTCGCCCCTTACGCGGCGCGCAATGCGGTCCGCGACCGAAAGGCCCTCGCGGCGGTCGCTTCCCCAGAACACCACCGCGATCATGCCCGGGCCGACATGGCTGCCGATAACAGGACCGATGCTGCTCTCCAGGAACAGAACGCTCTCGACATCCTTCGTAACGAGCTCTTTCAACCGCTCGACATCCTTCGGGCAGTCCGCGTCGCCGATGACCACGTGCGGTACCGGCTGTTTCTCCGCTCGATTCTTCGCGTAGTAATCCGCCAACTGCTTGATGCCCTTTTTGCGTCCGCGCGCAACGCCCGCAAGCGCAAGCTTGCCGTCCATGTCGATGTTGAGCAGCGGTTTTACGTCCAGCTTACCGCCCGCATAGGCAACGGAGGCGGGGATGCGCCCGCCTCGGCGCAAAGCTTCCAAATCCTCGACCATGAACAGCGCGTTCACAAAATAGCGCGCTTCTTCCGCCCACGCGACCATCTCTTTGGCCGTCATGCCCGCATCGCGCTGGCGAATGGCCTCGTAGACGAGGAGCGCCTCTGCCACAGAAGCAAGCTTCGTGTCCACGACATAAAGCTCAGCGCCAGGGTTCTGCTCGACAAGCTGGTCGCGCACCATCACGGCAACGTCATAGGATCCGGAAAGCGCGCTCGAAAAGCAGAGGAACACCGTCGGGACCCCGGAGTCGATGGCGCGCTGGAACGTCTCTTGCAGCACAGGGATGGTCAGCTGCGAAGTGCTCGGTTCCTCTCCGTCGCGCATACCCTGGAAGAACGCATGCGCGGTGGTGCTCTGGTACAGGTCGTCCTGATGGGCGCCGTCCGACGTAATGTAGGTGAACTCGACCAACTCCACGCCCTCGCGGACCACGACCTCGCGCGGCAGGTCGCAGCACGAGTCGACGATCAGGTTGCACTGGGGTTGCATGGGGCATTTCCTCCTTTGCGCTCACGGCGGCTTCCTTCGCCGCCGCAACGTAAGATTACCGCGGACCGCGCGCGTTCTCCGCGCTCCGACCAGTCCACGTTATTCTATGCCGCGCAAGCGCGCAACCAGCGCGCGCCTCCGCTCAAAAAGCCCATATTCCAAGCCGACAGGGTACGAGTGCGGGTTCAGCATGCGCTTCTGGCTCTCGTCAAGCGTCGCAAGGCCCTCGCGGCACCGCCTTTGGGCCGTCATGGCATCACGGTATTCCGGCGCAAGCACCACGTTTCCGCCGCGCAGAAGAGGGTGAAGGAGCGTCTCGTAGCGCTTGCCCGCCAGGCACTTACGGCGCAAAAAGTCCGCCGGGTCCACGATGACTTCGCTCTCGCCGACGCCACGGTTCACGTCGTAGACCATATCTCCCGCCACACGGCCGTCCTCATGGTAGTAACGCCGGACGTCAAGCACGCCAGGCGTGGTGAGCTTCACGCTCTGCTCGGAAATCTTGATGCGGTCCTGCCATTCCTGCCCTGGCATGCGCGTGGCAGACAGCTTGTACACGCCACCAAGCGTCGGTTGGTCGAACGCCGTGGCGAGCTTCGTGCCGACGCCGTAAGAGTCCGCCGGGGCCTTCTGCTCGCGCAGGGAGTGGATGGTGTGCTCGTCCAGGTCGTTGGACAGCACGATCTTCACATCCGTCAAGCCAGCGGCGTCCAAGCGCTTGCGCGCCGCTTTTGCCAACCATGCAAGGTCGCCCGAGTCGATACGGATGCCCGCCAACTTTTCGCCACGCTGGGCCATCTCGAGCCCGACGGTGATAGCGTTCTCGACTCCTTGCTCCACGTCGTAGGTATCCACCAGCAGGATGCAGTTGTTCGGCATGCTGCGCGCATAGGCACGGAATGCTTCCAGCTCCGAATCGAACGACATCACCCACGAATGGGCGTGCGTGCCTGAAACAGGAAGGCCGTACTCCTTGCCCGCAAGCACGTTCGAGGTGGAAGCGCAGCCTCCCACGACGGCAGCGCGGCTTGCCCACATGCCGCCTCCGGCGCCCTGCGCACGGCGAAGGCCGAATTCGGCGACTGGCGCTTCGGCCGCCAGACAGACGCGCGCAGCCTTCGTGGCAATGAGCGTCTGGAAGTTGACGCAGTTCAAAAGCGCTGTCTCCAGTAACTGGCAGTCCAGGATAGGCCCCATAACGCGCACGAGCGGTTCGTTCGGAAAGACGACCGTGCCCTCATGAACCGCATCGATGTCCGCGCTCAAGCGAAATTCGCGCAGGTAATCCAAAAAATCCGGGGAGAACAGCTTGCCCCCTCCCGGCGCCGGCAGCTGGGCCAGGTACGCGCAGTCCTCGCCCGTGAAATGGAAGTCATCGACCAAGTCTGCCAGCTGGTCCATGCCGCACGCGACAGCGTAGCCGCCCTTGAACGGATTCTCGCGAAAGTACATGTGGAAGCATGCCTGCTCGTCGACCTTGCCCGCTTCCCAGTATCCTTGCGCCATGGTGATTTCGTACAGGTCGGTCAACAATTCGTGGCTGCATGCCATGAGCTCGTCCCCCTTTTTTGTGCGTTCTATTCCGGTCGCTGTCCTGCCCGCAGGCAGACAGTGGGGCCTGCCCTGAAAACGCCGGGCGGTCCTGCGTGGCCGCCCGGCCGCGTGCTCGACATCATGCGAGGTCGCTCGCATTGCCTCTCGCGTGGTCGCTAAGACGTTTCGGAGCCCGACGTGGGCTTGCCGCCTGCCTCGCTGCCGGTATTGGCGCGATGGCTGCGCCGACGTGCCGTACGGTGCGCAGTGCGCGCAGCCTGCTGTTCAGGCTGCTTGCCGGAACGCTGGCGTGAGGGGCGCTGCCCTTCGTCTGCAGAAACGCCCTGCTCAGCACGAGGCGGCTGCTTCGTGCGAGCTCCCTGGCCTGCACTCTGCGCCGAAGCGTCCTCCGACCGACGGCGTTTGCGGCGCTGAGGCGCTTCGCGCAGGGCGGAAGAATGCTGTCCTGGACGAACGGCTGCCTGCTTTGACGCGCCGCCCTTCGCTTTGCTCCCCTGCTTGGCAGACGCGGCGTTTTGCGCCTGCGGTTCTGCCGTGTGAACTTGCGTGCTGCGGTTGCGGCGGGAACGATGGCTTTGCGCCTGTTTCGGCGCGGATTTCTCGCTTGCAGCAGCGTCCGCCTGGCCTCCCGATCCTTTGCGACGGCGTTGACGACGCCCTGCCTCCGCCTTCGCGGCAGCGTCCTTGCGGGTACGCTCCCCTTCGCCTTTGCGCGCGCCGCGGCGTCCGCTCACGCGGACGGTACCGTCGGAGAGCTTGTCCGTCCCCGTAAAGCGCGGCGTCGCAAACGACACGAGCGAAGGACCGGACGCGATTTCGGGCTCCTTGCAACGCTCGAACGCCTCTTCCTCCACTTCGGTCGGACGGCCTCCTTCTTCGGCAGGAATGAAATCCTCGAGCGGGACTTTCACGATCTTTCCGTCTTCAAGCTTGAGCGAGACGATCTCACGCGGGACGTTGAGCTCGGTCACCTTTGCAGGCCCGTCAGGAGTGGAGATGGTCGCGCCCGCCTTCGGAGCGCGCTGCTTGAAGTCCTTGTACGCTTCGAACTCATAGCGCAGGCAGCACATCAGACGGCCGCAGACGCCAGAAATCTTCGCAGGGTTCAGCGATAAGTCCTGCTCTTTGGCCATACGGATGGACACCGGGCAGAATTCGCCGCCCAAACGTTTGCAACAGAGCTCCTGGCCGCAATGGCCCAGGCCGCCCACCATGCGCGCTTCATCGCGCACGCCGATCTGGCGCATGTCGACGCGCACGTGGAAGTGCGCGGCAAGCTTGCGCACAAGCTCGCGGAAATCGACGCGCTCTTCGGCCGAAAAGTAGAAAATGGCCTTGTCGCCGTCGAGCAGGTATTCGACCATGACCGGATGCATGTCCTCGTTGGTCTCAGCTGCCATCTCGCGAAACACTGGCAGCGCCGCACGGCCACGCTCTTCCATTTCCGCAGCCTGTTCGAGGTCTTTTTCCGTCGCCAAGCGCAGCACAGGCTTGAGCGGCGAGCGCAGCTTTTTGATGGCGGCCTCGTCCACTTCCGTGATGTCTTCCGCCATGTGGCCGAACTCGACGCCGCGCTCAGTGCGCACGACGACGGCATCGCCCTTCTTCGCCTCGATGCCCGCCGGGTCGAACCAAAGCGTGCGCGGATTATATTGCAGCCCCACGGGGGCGATACGAACCATACAATGCCTCTCTTATCTCGAATAGCATGACGTCTATGCAGGTTTCAGGGGACACATTATACGCGATGGCATCCTTCATCTCCTGAGCTGCTTCGAGAGCAGCCACGACGCGCGGTGCGTCAGCATGCGCTGCAGCGCGCGCAATGGCTTCGCGATAGTCGACGTTCACCACTAGCTCTGGCGTGCCGGACGCCACCATGAGCACGTCGCGCAACCACGAGCGCACGATGGCCGCCAGCTGTCCCACTAGCTCAAGAGAGCGAGCCGACAGCTCGCGCTTGTTGCGCGCCTCAATCTGGCGCACCGCGGAAGATGCGAGAAAATCCGCATTTTCCGCCAAGGCCTCTTCCTGTACTTTGCGCACGGCGTCAAGCGGCATCTTCGCTTTTTCCAGAAGCTCCGCGGCGTATCCCAGCACGTCCAGGTCATCGGCGACCTGCAGGGCTGAGAGCACTTCCAGCACGCGCGCACGGAACGCCATGCGGTCGCGCGATTTCAGCAAAGCGGCCGCTTTCGTAATGGAGCCGTTGCAACACTGGATGGCTATGGCCGCCTGCTCAAGGGTGGCGCCGGTGTTCTGCACGAGAATGCCAGCTGCCTCGGACGCGGGAATGTGCCTGAACGGCACCACTTGGCAACGTGAGACGATAGTCGGAAGGACCGCTTCGCGCGTGCGCCCGAGCAGGATAAGCGTCACGTCCGCAGGCGGCTCTTCGAGCGTTTTCAGAAACGCGTTCGCTGCTTGCACGCCCAGAAGGTCCACACGGTCGAGGATGTATACCTTGCGATCGGCCTGGATGGGCGCAAGCGAGGTGTCCGCCACGATTTCGCGCACCTGCTCAACCAGATAGCCTCCGGCGCCTTCAGGCGCGTAAAAACGCACGTCAGGGTGTTTGCGTCGCTCGATGCGACGGCACGTCTCGCAAGTGCCGCAGCCGCCCTCTTTGCACAGGATGGCAGATGCCAGCGCATAAGCGGCCGTCGTCTTGTTCGATCCTGCCGGGCCGGTGAACAGGTAGGCGTGGGATACCCTGCCCGAACGCACGCTTGCCCGCAGATAGTCCCGCACGTGAGGCTGACCGAAGACGCTGTCGAACACATCGCTCATGCACGCGCCCCCTCAGACCCGTCCGTCGGGCTGCCGGAAGCAGGGTTCTGGGACCCTTTGCCTTCGTGCGCGCCGCCAGCACGAGAAGCCGAAGCGCTCGCCCGCGATGCGTCGGAGCGTTTCCCGGAAGCACGCTTCCTCCTGCGCGCACCGCGTCCGCCGTGCGCACCGCCGCCAGCGCCTTGACGCGCCGCGCCCTGCTTTTTCCCTTCGGCAGTCTTCTGTCCCGTCGTGCGCCCGCTGCCTTTCGTGGCGCCCGAAGGACGGCGGCGCGGGCGGTCCAAACTGGCAAAGTCCGCATCGCACGGCACCGTCACGCCGAACGCCGCTTCCAGGACATCCCCGACTGCTTCCCAGACGCCGCGCGCGGCGGCGCTTTTCGTGGTAGACGAAGAGACCGTGCGCACACGGTCGGGATGGGCAGCCGCTATTTTGCCGAACCCTTCATTCACGCGCTGATGGAATTCCGTGCCCGCAAGCTCAAGACGGTCTGCGCCCAGACGGCGCGTCGCACGGCGCAGCCCCAAGGAAGTGGAGTCCACCGTCAAAAGCACCGTACGGTCGGGCAGGATCCCCTGACAGGCGAACTCGTTTGCCTGCCGCACGAAGTCAGGGTCAAGCCCGCGACCGTAGCCCTGGTACGCCACCGTAGAGTCCACGAAACGGTCGCAGAGAACCACCGCCCCGCGCGCAAGCGCCGGACGAATGACCTCCGCCACGATCTGCGCGCGTGCAGCCTCGTACAGATAGAGCTCCGCGCGGTCGTCGAGCATGTCGTTCTTCGCGTCAAGCACGATTGCGCGCAGGTCTTCTCCCACTTTCGTGCCGCCCGGCTCGCGCAGGCGCACCACGTCCAAGCCCGCCTTTTTCAAAACGCGCTCCATAAACGCGATCTGCGTGGTCTTGCCCACGCCTTCGCCGCCTTCGAACGTGATGAACACGCCAGGTAGCCCGTGAGTCGCGGAAGCGTACGCCATCACACGCTCGCCTCTGTGCGCGCAAGAGCGCCGTCGTCCGCGGTGCAAGCCGACTCATGGCATGCGAGTTCGTAGGCATCCTCGCCGCGCACGTCCACGCCCACGAATGCAGGGAAATCGCGCACTTCGATACGACGCAGCGCCTCGGTGCCCAAATCGTCGTATGCAAGCACGTCGGAGGAGACGACGCATTGCGCAAGGTAAGCCGCAGCGCCTCCCACGGTCACGAAATAGACCGCCCCGTTGCGCACGCACGCGTCCTTCACGTCTTGCGAGCGCACGCCTTTGCCGACAGTCGCTACGATGCCGGCATCGTAGAGCTCCGGCGCAGCGAAGTCCATACGGGACGCCGTGGTCGGTCCGACCGCGCCGAACGGACGGCCTGCCGCGGACGGAGTAGGTCCTGCATAGAAGATTGCCTGGCCAGAAAGCCCGTAAGGCAGCTCGTCCGCCGCATGCAGCTCTTCGAGCAGGCGCATGTGGCCTGCGTCGCGCAGCGTGTACAGCGGCCCCGTCAGCGTGACCGCATCGCCCGCCCGCAACTTAGCAAGCGCCGTTTTGTCCAGCGGCAAGGTAAGCGAAACGGGCGCGCTGGCGCCCGCAGCATCGCTGTCATGATGTGTGTGTGCAAGAGTATCCATGCATTCCATTGTAGAGCACCCCACCGCGCACACCGCCGCAAATGGCAGAACCGACGGAACCCGCACATGGTTTTGAAACGCCCGCTTGCGCAGCCGGCTTCGTCACGCTTCGGCATCCCCTGTTTGCAGCTCTTTGCCAAGCTCGCGGGCAAGCTGCGGAAGGAGCTCTGCCATGGTGGCGTCGATCGTGTCTTTTTTGAGCTGGCATTCCCAGATGACGTGGACTGTCCAGCCCATCTCTTGCAGCTGCTGCAGGTTGCGCTCGTCGCGCGCGACATTGCGCTCGAACTTCACGATCCAGTATTCGACGTTCGATTTGGGCAAAGGAAGATTGCAGTGCGGGCAGCGATGCCAAAAGCATCCGTTCACCATGATGCAGACTTTTTTGCCAGGCCACGCCACGTCGGGACGTCCAGGAACCTTCCACTGCAAGCGATACCCGGTCAAGCCCGCCTCGCGCAGGCGCTGGCGCACGAGCAGCTCGGGCTTTGTGTCCTTCGCCTTGTTCCCGCGCATGCTCTTGCGCGTGTTCTTCGCAACGACATAGCGCTCGGCAATACGCGGCGTCGTGCCACCGCGCGGTCCTACACGATGGGCGGCCTCGTAGCGCTCCTGACGCGCACGCTCCTTGACGTGCGCAAGCATGGCGCGCTGACGCTCCTTCGCGCTCCCGCGCCGCGCCGCCTCGTTTTTTCGCACACGTGCGTGCGACCACTGCTTTCCCTTCGCCATGGAATCCGCCGCCCCGCACTATGTCCAGAACATGAACGTCTCAAGGATGTTCTGGTACGCCCACGAGTAGATGTCCGAATACCAGCCCGTCTCGGCCACCAAGCACAGAAGCGCGCTGTAGATAACGCTCGCGGCGACAAGCGCCAAGAGGATGCTCATGAACAGACCGCGAGCACGCGAACGGTACGGGATATTCTCGTTCACAATGAACGCCAGAAGGACCGCCGCTGTCAGGAACATGAAGCTGAAGTCGGCGTAATAGCGCTGGAGAATGCCCGCCATCTGTGCATCGAGCAACGCCACCAGCACGCCGGTCGAAATCAGCACGATGATAACGCCCGCGATCGTCCGCGTAGAGCGCTGGCGGAAACGCAGCGCCAGAATACGCTTGGCAAACGGCAGGATCCACAAAAACGGCAGGCAGGCGAAGATACCGCCGAACGTGACCTCTTTGATGGTCTGCCCCATGTACGTCGTGTCGAAATCGACCGCTTGGATGAACGGGAAGACGCCGCTGACGTTAGGCGGCTGGAAGAAGTACGCAAAAAGCGCCGGCGCCAAGCGCCCGACGTTCATGCCGCGCTTCGTCATATCGTTCACCGTCAGGTTATAGTTCGCCCCGAAGTCCGTGATGGACCCGAAACGCGCTTTGTTGTACCAGAACAGCCCCAGCGCTACCAGGCAGTACGGCGCAAGCAGGCAAGCGAACTCGACCGCCCCTCGGCGCGTGAGAATATGTCGCTCCGTAATGAAGCGACGCCAGAACAGCGGAAATGCCACCAGGGAAAGCACCACGAATTGAGGGCGGCACGCCACCACGAGCGCCATGCACAGCGACCCGGCAAAATACCACCCTGCGGCGCCCTTGCGGGATGCGCGCCCGCGCATCCACAAGTACAGGCCCCAGACGGAAAACGCCATGGCCATCATGATGGGCAGCGAATAGAACGTTGGATGCTTCACGAGGTACAGAATCCCACAGCAGAAAACGAGTGGAATCTGCAGCAGCAAGTACAAGCCTATGCTCACACGTTTGAAATGGTAACGTGCGAAACGGTCCAACAGCGCAGAACACCCGAGGATAAACGCCCAAGCCGCTATCAGCACGCCGATTGCCGTCGGGAAGTTCGCTCCCGTCAGCAGATAGAACGGCAGATAGAACACGAGCACCGGCAGCACGCCGAAATAGACGTAATAATGGCCGTCGTAGTACGCGACGTCGAACAGGTACTCTTCGCCCGTCTCTTTTTGCAGCTCGTCGCGCGCGCCCTTGTCGTACGGATCCTCCATGTCCTGCAGCCACTGGGGCGGCTCTTCCTCCAGGTACAGCTGGCCATGCGCCATAGCCTTCGCCAACTCCGCATACTGCTGGGCGTTGTCCCCTCCCACCTCGAAGGTGTTCGCAATGCTGCTGCCATCCCACGATCCCTGGTTGTAGAACGGCGTCGCCACGCCCACCAGGTTCGAGCCGAGGAACAGAAATGAGGTGACGAGGTAGAGCTCTATCGCAACGGTGAGAATCACGGTCGCCTTCGAGCGAACCGGATGGTCCACGATATAGCTCCGGTAGATGCTGGATTTTGGACGGAAGAGGTACACGAGCGCTATCACGCCCGCCGCCAGCATGAACCGTCCCGTGTTAAACGTGAACGGACAGTGCGCATTCACATACACGCCGTCCAGCATGAGCGGGTAGTGGACGTCTTCGCCGCCTATCTCAATGCGCAGGTTTCCTACCAGCCCTGCCGTGTTGAGGTTGATGAACTCGCTTTCATGGCAGTTCGTCGCTACTTGCGTGGTCGGAATGCCTGCGGTGTACTCGGTCGAATCGAAATATGTTCGGTGCGCGGCGTCCGTGAAATGGATGGTCACGTCCACCGTCTGCGCCGGCTGATCGCCAGAAAAGTCGATGTACACATTATGGACTTCGGTGTTCAGGTTCGAGAATTCCAGCGTGTGGTTGACCGAGGAGACACGGTAGTCACCGTCCGTCGTCTTCAAAAGCGAAAGCTGCCCGCTCAGGTCGATGGTGTTATACCCCGCAGAGGCGAAATAGTTGAAGTTGAAAACGAACGTCTCCAGGATGAGCGCCAGCATGAGCACGACAATGCCGCACTTCGCAATATGCTTCACCGCATCTTGGTATACGGCGAAGGCGAAGCGCAAACGGGACCTGATGTCGTCAAGCGGCGTTGGCATGATGAGGAATTCTACCGCATTCGGACTGGGCGAGAATAGGGGCGCACCTGCATGCGGCAAGGCTCTCTCCCCTGATGGCGAATGGAACGTGCGATTGCGCAACCCGCATCGACCGTTACCGAACACGCCTCCAAGCCAGCCGAAACCCAGACCGGCAGCACGATGCGCGCTTGAATAATCGCCCGTTCAATGGCACCCTATTCCCGATGCGGGCAATTGCTTTTCGCAAGTTCGCAGAAAACGCCGCCTGTCAGCCCGTTCGGCCTACGGCGGATTTCCTTACACGAGCACACCCGAGGAAGGAACAGGATGCGTTTCATCATCACCAAAGACTACGAAGAAATGAGCCGTACCGCCGCCGACATCATCGCTGCCCAGGTGCGCGAAAACCCTGCCTGCACGCTTGGTCTCGCGACCGGCAGCACGCCTGAGGGCCTCTACGCCGACCTGGTTGCCGACTACGAGGCGGGCACGCTGGACTTCTCCCAGGTCCAAAGCTTCAATCTGGACGAATACCGCGGCCTTCCCGGCGACCACGACCAGAGCTACCGCTACTTCATGAACAAGCACCTGTTCGACCATGTGAACATCGACAAGGCGCGCACCCACGTGCCCGACGGCAGCAACCCGGACGCCGACGCTGCCTGCGCAGCCTACGAGCAGGCTATCGTCGACGCGGGCGGTGTCGACCTGCAGCTGCTTGGCCTGGGCCATAACGGCCATATTGGCTTCAATGAGCCCGCCGACGTCTTCCCGAAGGCAACGAACTGCGTCGATTTGACCGAAAGCACCATCACCGCGAACAGCCGCCTGTTCGATTCCATCGACGACGTGCCGCGCCAGGCCTACACCATGGGCATCGGCACCATCATGCGCGCCCGCAAGGTGCTCGTTGTCGCCAACGGCGAAGGCAAAGCGCAGATTGTGCGCGATGCCTTCTTCGGCGACGTCACCCCGCGCGTGCCGGCCTCTATCCTGCAGTTCCATCCCGACGTCACCGTCATCGTGGACGCCGAGGCAGGCTCTCTCTGCCCGCAAGCATAGAAACCACGTGCACGCCGCAAAGCGCGTAACGAGCACGTGCAATCACAGGAGGGGCTGCAAAGCCCCTCTTCTTTTGCGCGTCGGAAATCGAACCGTCCTCGCTCGCAAGCTCGAAGGCGATGGCAAGCCATGCCGACTTGCCTATTCCAACAATGCCCGGCGTTCTTTCCAGTCGGGCATGAACTTCGTCATGAGCGCCTGGAAGCGCGGACCGTGATTTCGCACCAAAAAGTGGCACAGCTCGTGGACAACCACGTACTCGAGGCATTTCGGCGGGTATGCCGCCAAGCGGATGTTGATGCACACACGACCCGTAGCGGGCTGGCAGGAGCCCCAGCGGCTCGTCATATCCCGGTATGCCAGCTTCGTCACGCGACCCTCCACGCCCAAACGCGGCGCCCACTGCTCTACCAACACCGGAACGAACGCCTGGACGACCGCACGCCATTCCTTCTTTTCTTGCGGCGTCGCCTGCGCAATCATCCCCCGCGGGGAGTCTGCAAGCCGCGCTTGGCGCTCGCGCAGCCAGTCCGCTTTCGCGGCGATAAGGCGCTCTACGTCCGCCTGCGACATCCAGGCAGGCGCCGAAGCATGCACCGTGCCATCATCGCGCACGCGCACGTTCACGTTCTGCACGTTCTTGAAGCGCAGTTCTACGTCAAGCCCGTCCACCTGTAGTATGGTCGGTTCCCCGATCGTGGCACCATGCCCCGGGGTTTTCCAGCGCATGCGCGCGGCAAGAGCCCGCCTGCTCATGCACGGGTCGCGATCTCGTAGGCTTCGTTGCGCGAAATGCCGAATTCGGCGCGCAACGCTTTCACGATGTCTTTCGTGGAGTAGCGCCCGCTCGCGCGCAGCTCGACGGCTCGCAGCTCAGCCGAGGCGGACGCGGCATCTCCTGCAGCCGCCTGCTCTTCGTCGCTCGGTGCGTCGATCGCGAGCACGATCTCGCCCTTGATGGCACCTGCCGCCTCGCGCTGAGCGAATTCGTCGCGCACATCGCCCGCTAAACCACGGACGGTCTCTTCATGCAGCTTCGTCAGCTCGCGACAGACCGCCACGCGGCGATGCGGCAGGCACTCCGCAACAGCCGCAAGCGCGCTTGCAATGCGGTTGGGACTTTCGTAGAACAAGGCCACCGCATCCAAACCGTGCAGTCCTTCCAGCACCGTCGACCGTTCGCCCGCCTTGCGCGGGAAAAACCCGCCGAAATAGAAGCGCGGGCACGGAAACCCGCTTGCCACGTACGCCGTGGCGACCGCCGTCGGCCCCGGCAGCACCTCCACAGGCGCTCCGGCGTCCAGCGCCGCATCGACCAGCCGCTGGCCCGGGTCCGAAACGCCCGGCATGCCGGCATCGCTGCAGTACGCAATAACCTCTCCCGAAAGCACGCGTTCTACGATACGCCCTGTCGCGTGCGAAATCATCGCCTCGTCCAGGCGCTCCAAGCGTTTTTCCACGCCGAAAACGGCCAGAAGCTTGCCCGTCACGCGGGTGTCCTCGGCGCACACCACGTCCGCAGCGCGCAACGCCTCGAGCGCGCGCGGGGGCATGTCGCCCAGGTTCCCGATGGGCGTGGGGCAGATGATGAGTTTTCCTTGCTTTGCCATGCGGAAAAGTATAGCGAATGATGCCGGATGCACCAGCAGGGTCCGCCAGACGCATGCCTCTTCGAAACGGTGCTTGACCACACCATTATGCGCAGCATTCAAAGCGTATGGCGAAATCCTCGAATTGCCTCGCAAGAGGAAGGGGCGAAAGACCGTGCTTCCGCCCCTTGTGTCGAGTTTGCTCTTATATAGTATCTAAAAAGTAGCAATTATGACGAGCCGTAACGAACCTGTTGCACAATGCAGGAAGCATCTTGCGCGACCGTGAAGCACCCTCCCTTGCCGCATCCTGTTTTCAATGCACGCTTCGACATCGGCATCCGCCTGTTTCCACTCTGTGGTTCACCGCTGCCCCATGCTTTGCCCTCGCCCATGACCCGCCGCTGTCCGCACCTGTTCTCGCGAATTTTCTACGCGCGCGTACCTTTCTTGCCTTTGTGCGTCAATGACATTCAGCTAACATTTGACATCTTTCTGCACAAATACCCTATCGCAAACAGGAAATGCTTACTAAAATGATGCAAAGCACGGTAATCGTGTTAGGGTTCGTTATGTATACAAAATACGAATCCAACAATGCGACGCGAGACGTATGCACGCCCCGGCGCCAAACCTGCAACACCCCTTACAAAGAGCTAGGGGGGGGGGAGCACATGACTGAAGGAACGTCCACCATCGACAACGTCTCGCGCATTGCAGACGCCCAAAACGACCCGCTTGGCTCTCGCCCGACAGGTACCGAGCGCGCCGATATTGACGCACTTATAAAACGCGTCGCGCAGCAAGACGAAGAGATCGAACGGCAGCTTGCATGGCTGAAAATCGCCCTTCGCCAGACCGACGACATCTTCTGGGACTACGACCTGTCGAGCAGCGTTCTTCGCGCGTTTTCCTATGAAGAGCCGTTTGGTCTGAAAGAACGCGAGTACGCGAACTTTCCCGAATATGGTATTGAGACCGGTCTGGTGCACGCCGACTCCATCGGATCAATCCGTGAGTTCTTCCAGAAAATCCGCAACGGCGTCCCCGAAGGAAGCGGGCGATTCTTGCTGAACGACCACCTTTCGGGAACGTTCGTGTGGTCAACGCTGTACTTCCGTACGCTTTCCGACGAAAACGGCACTCCCCTTCGCGCTATCGGCGTGCGCAACAACTCGTCGACGCGCTTTTCACAAATCGGAGCAACCGCCGAACGCGATGTCGTCCCCGAGACGCTTTTCCCCCATTTGTTCGCTTTCTTGAAAGCAGACCCCGAGACGGGCGGCATCGAACTGTTGGCCTACCAGGGCATCGAGCAAAACGGCGTTCGCAGCGCGCGAACGTACGACGAATGCCTTAAAAAGGGCGTCGAGCATCTTTTCTCCGCCGAAGACGAAGCGGCGCTGCGCTCTCAGTTCAGTCTTGATCGCCTGCTTGCACGCTATCACGAGGGAGTCCGCTGGTCAGGCGGCCGCTATCGGTTCGTGGACAGCGACGGCACCATCCACAGTGTCCTCGTGGGCACTAACGTGCGAAAAAGCCTGCGGACAGGCAAACTTGAAATATTGTCCTACCTCTGCGAGCTTGGGCAAATCGTCCAGTGGGAAACCAAGACTGCGACAGCGCTCGCGCACAACCCGATTACCCGCCTGTACACGCCGGATTCTGCACGAAACATCCTGCGTGTCATCTCGGCTGAAAGCTCGCTTTCAGCACGCTGTTCCGTGACCATGTTCAAACTTGTCGGCATGGAACGTCTCGTCGAGCTTGACCGGACGCGCGCACAGCACCTCAAACGCGATATCGGACTTGCAATCATTGTGTTCTTGGGCACCGACTGTGTCGTGTATGACCAAGACACCGACACGTTAGTAGTCGTGATTCCCGACGTTGGCACCGATGCGAACGCGCAGAAGCGCGCCGGCGACGCGCTTGCCGCAACAAGGACGAGCTTGGAAGACGCTTTGAGCGAGGCGGACGTCAACATCGTTGCAGGCACTTCCTGCGGGCCAACCCAGCTGCTCGACCTTGACATGGCGCTTTCTCAGGCAGAAATGCTGTGCGCTCTCCATCGCGACCCATCCCGTGACGCCGTGACCTTCGCCCCGGAGGCAAGCGAAGAGCCTGCGGACGAATCGACTGGCGGCGTGGTATGGGCGGAATCCGAAAGCGCAAAAGCAAAAGCCCACTTCGACAAGCTGTCGGCACGTGCCTTCACGCGCTGTCTCTCTGCCATGCTGGAAGCGGATTCCCCCGGAGCGTCCATCAACCGCGCCCTGGAAAGCCTTGGCTCCTTCTATCGCGCCGACCGCGTCTACGTGCTTTCGGTCGCCGCGAAAGACCAGATGCTTGCCGTCCTGTTTGAGTGGATGATCGGCAACCGCACAAGCGTGCAGCGCTCCTTCACCGGGCAGTCGGTAGACCGCTTCCCTCTCATCAAGCGCTATCTCGAGACTAATGCGCCCGTACTAGTCTCGCGACCAGCCGCCATGCCGCGCAGTGCGCGCTCCTATGACCGAGAGCCATGGCGTTTTGCAATCGTCCCGATCGACCGCACGAACGAACGGTCGATGATGCTGTGCGTCGAGAACCCGCATGCGAACCTTTCACGCTGGGGCGTCGCCTCCCGGACCGCGCCGCATATCCTCCACGCATGGACTCAGCTCTCGGCGCATCCTCGACACGCTTCCTTCGGCGC
This sequence comes from Candidatus Aveggerthella stercoripullorum, assembly GCA_018712955.1. GTDB lineage: Bacteria > Actinomycetota > Coriobacteriia > Coriobacteriales > Eggerthellaceae > Aveggerthella > Aveggerthella stercoripullorum. Next base: position 7,826 of record DVGB01000102.1, on the reverse strand, counting down.
GGGCTCCCTGGGGCAGCTGCCAGACGATCACGCGTTCGAGCACGCCTGCCGATCCTGCACTCCGGACAATTGCAGCTCGATAGGCGTCCTTGCGATCGACATGCCCTGTGCTCAGGACATTGTTTCGAGCCGGGGGCTTTCGCACGCGTTCGACACCGTCTCCCTCATCGCCCGCACGGCAACGGAGACCTTCGGCGCTGACTCTCTGTTCCATACTGGCGACACGGAGTTCATCGTGCTGTGCCGCGACACGACCTACGAGTCGTTCATCCAGCGTTGCGCGCGCGTCCGTGCACAGCTGCTGCAAGCATGCTCGGGCGAATTCCGTCTCGGCAGCACCTGGTCAAGCGACGTATCTTCGCTTGCGCACCTTGTTGACGAAGCGCGCATGATCATGGTCCGCGATGACGGCTGCAATCCTTTCAATGACGACGAAGCTCCCGAGCCTGCCAGCGGACCGGCACTGCTGACGTCCCTGGGCACGGCTTCCTCGGTAGAAGCGCACTTCGACGTCTATCTGCAGCCGAAAATCGACATGAGAACGGGCGCGCTTGTGGGCGCAGAAGCTCTAGCGCGCTCGATCGACGACCACGGCAATGCCACCGCGCCCATCGGCGCGATCGAGCAGATGGAACGCGACGGCAAAATCCGCGACTTGGACTACTTTGTCTTCGACCGAACACTGTCTCTCATGAACGACTGGCACATCAAGGGCTTGGGGCTCGTTCCCATGTCCAGCAATTTCTCCCGCTCCACGCTCCTCGGCTCGTCGGCGCTCGCTTCGGTGCTTGCCATCATGAGCCGCTACCCTGACGTGCCGCCGAACATGATGGAGATGGAAGTGACCGAAACTGCCTGCGACCTTTCAAAGACGACGTTCGCGCACCTTGTCGACACGTTCCGCGAGACAGGACTGCGCGTGGCGCTCGATGATTTCGGTTCGCACTACTCGAGCGCGGCAATCCTCGCGAACGTGAACTTCGATGCTATCAAGCTTGACCGCAACCTGATCAACGATGTGCCCCATAATGATTCGAGCCGCCTGCTCGTGAAGAGCATCGTCGAGATTTGCAACAACCGCCATATGACGTGCATCGCTGAAGGCATCGAAACGGAAGCGCAGGCCTCTGCCCTCGTCGAGGAAGGCTGCTATTACTGCCAGGGCTTTTACTACGACAAGCCCATGCCCGCGGACGACTTCGAGCGGAAATACCTCCTCAACGGCGCCTCGAACTAGCCGGGAAAAGACTCCGGTCGCTTTTTCGAAGCACACGACCCCGTCGCCGAGAGACCCTCGTCGCAAAAGAGAGCCTCTCGGCAGAAACGCGCACGCAAGGTTGTCAGCCCTCGTCTTCTGCTGCGGCGGCACCACGAAAACGAGCGGCTACTCCTTCCTTTTCCTGCGATGCAAGGCAAGCAGAACCCCTCCAGCGGCGAGGGCCAACAGCGCGAGGGCGATAATCGCCACAGCGAACGAATCGCCGGTAGCGGCAAGGCTCGCCAGCCTGCTCGGCGATATGCTGGACGGTTTGCCTGCCGAACTGGGGGCTCCAGGCGTTTCGGTCGCAGACTCGCCGTCGACGGTGAACGCTTTAATCATCGCGTTACCCACACCCAGAATCTCGGGGTCACCGCCAAACATCGTCAGCGAAACGCGGCCCTGCAGATTATCCGTCGTCAATGTGGACGCGTCGGCCCAGGTGGCGCCACCGTCGGTGCTGTAGAAGCTCTCACCTGCGTTCGCCACGGCCGTCTGCTGCTTTTTCAGCACGAAACCACCGGCCGCCTCGTCAGGATCGGCCGAATCATAGCCGGCAACCTCCAGGGGCAGGTATGCACCTTGTGCGCTATCAATGCTCTCCACCACCGAGAAACGCTGACCCGCGGAAAGCGTCACTGGTTGATCGAGCTCGATGGTGTGGTAGCCGCTAAGGTCGACCGTCTCGCTCTGCGTAGCCGCCAGCACGCCGTCGGTCGGACTTTGCGCATCCTCGTCGAGCAGATACACCTGCACCTGGACCGTGGAATCGGCCTCCATCGTAACCGCCGACACCGCGCTCAGCGTCTCGGCGCCTTCGGCCGTGAAAATGTTGGCCGCCGAAGCGTCGCCGAATGACCCTGGCGCCACCTTGCACACGCTGCCGAAGCCCAGATAGTCGTACTGGTAGTTGGAATCGTAATCGAACGCGCCGTTCGCATCAGGGGTGTCGCCCCTGAACGACGCGAACTGCACTGCGGTCATGTCGTAGTAGGACAGGTAGAAATAGCCGTCGCCCAGCCCGTCGCCATCTTCGTCGACGCCCCATGCGAAATCGTCGCCGTACGAGGCATCGCCCCAACTGTTCTTAACGATCCAAGCGCCGTCCGCAGGCGGTTGCTTAGCGGGGTCGTTTGAGAAGTTCTCCTTTGCGTAGGCATCGTCCCATCCGACGATCGTGACCAGGTGGTTGGGCGCGGTGCTCTCGACGACCGACGTGGAAGGGTCGTCCTCAGTGCCGTACTGGTAGACGTACTGCGCCCAGTTATAGTAGTTCATGTAGTTGCTCTCGCCGGTTGCCTGGTTGGGCCATGATGCATCGGCATAGTAGAGCACGCCGACCGCGCCCTCGTTCACAAGCAGCTGCTTGACTGTGTTGAGGGCGTCTTCGTCGAACACGTAGCTGTCGGCAGAAGGGTTCGCAGGATCCGTGAACGCAGCCGTTCCGGGAATGATGTCCACATCCTGCACGTGAACCGCCGACAAGCTGCGCTGATCTGCATCGACCGACCAATCGCCCGCCTCTTCGGACGTCGCATAGAAATCCACCATGCCGTCGCGGTTCTGGTATGGAATGTCCTCCTCGTTGGCGACACCCTCCCACGCTGCCAGCGTGGCGGCAGCGATGGAGAAGTCCCCGCCGCTGTTGAACACGAGAGCGCTCTCCGAAAGATCCGCCCCGGCATCCGTGCGCACCGAGTAAGAGCCTTCGCCCGCTTGCGCGGAATCCACCTCGTCCCCCACAACGGTGCGGCCGGCCCATGCCAGCTGGCGCTCGGAGTAGTCGGGCTCGTCGCCCTCGAAGCTGCCACCGTCCTTCAGCACGCTGCTCTCCAGCGAGGCAAGGGCGGAGAACGCCCAACAGGTGCCCCACGGGTTCTGTATCTTAACCGAGGTGACAGCCCCCTTGTCGCGCAAATCGAAGGTTTCGGGATACTCCTCGGGCTCAGGCTCAGGCTCGGGCCCCGGCTCAGTGTCGATCGGCGTCGCGACAAACACGCGGCCCGGCGCGCCCGACGTCGCCGCCATCACATAGAGCACCCTGTCGCACGTCGCAGCGGACGGGTTGAGCAACGCAGCATAGGAGGCATTGCGGCTGTACTCTTGAGGCGCAGCACCGTCCTCGGCGGCCAGCGTGTAAGTGTCCGCCTCTCCCGAGTCGCTGCGCGGGCCGACCAGCATGAAACCGTCGTCAGCAGCCGCCGGTGCCCAGGCAAGCTTGCCCGTCTCGGTAACGACCGAGGAGAAGTCGACCGCCGTGCTCTCCAGCCATCCCGCCGGATACGTCACTTCTCCCGAATAGGGAGGCTCGAGAGAAACGGTCTTATCCTCCGCAAGCGGCACCACGCGCTCGACGCCCATCGCAGAGTTCATCTGGCTTGCCGTGTTCTGGCCGCCAGATACGATGAACGCACCACTGCCGTACGCGACCTGCGGATTCACGCGATCGCCGTCCATCATGCCGGCAAGCATGCCTTCGCCTTGCTCGATGTCCAGTTTCACAATGCACGACAACATGCCTTGGGTCATGGACAGGCCGGGTACGCCGGGATAGTCGACGAATAGGCCGTACCCACCGAACGCGTAGAGATTCTCGCCGTCGCTTGCAAGCGTGGAAAGGTAGAGTTCGCACTGGTCGTTCTCAGGGAACGTCATGGAGATGTGCTCCCACGCACCGTCTGACGTATAGCGCCAGTACGTTGCCAGGGGCGCCTCAGAATCGTCGACCCCGCCCGTAATCTGCAGAATGAGCGCGCCATCGTAGGCTGCCGCCGTGGTGCTGCCCACCGAAATGCAGTGTTGCTCGCGCAGCTGTTCGAGCGGGAAGCTTACACGGCTCCACGCGCGGGCGCTCACGTCGTACTTCAGAAAGAACTCGTGCGATTCGCTGAACACGTTGTTGGCAGTCTCGCGCGGGAACGCGTAGACGTCGCCCTCGAAGCTGACCAACTGCCAATCGCCCCACGAGTCAATCTCGGAAGGAACGGGCAGATCGGTCTGCTCGTAGTAGTCAAGCAAGGCATACGTTCCGAAGTCCGCGTACAGCCGCCCGCTCGCACCGTCGGGAGCGATAAGCTCGACCCACTGCTCGCCCCCCACGAAGCCTTCGGGGACCTGCACCGTAATCTGCGTGACGCCGTCGGAGCCCGGGAGCTCTTCGCGCGCCGTCTCGCTGCATGCAACGCCTTCGACGAGCACCTGGGTGCCAGGGTCGACGAAATACCCGCTCACAACGATGCTGCCGCCATCAGCGGACACCTCCGCGCTCGTCGGAACGGGCGCTGGGTCCTGCCCGCCGTCGACCGATACATGCCCACTGGTAGAGCACAGCTCGGCATAGCGGTCGTCGCGTTGCACGGCGCCCTTCAAGCGTGCGGCAAGCCGTGCAGCCGAATCGTCCGGGTGCTGCCCAGCAAGCACGGCAACGGCACCCGTGACGACCGGAGCCGCCATGGACGTACCCTGCATAGAGGCGTATGGCGACAGACCGTCCCCTATGCCAATGCTGTCGAAGAGGACCGTGCCGTCCGCAGGGGTGACCGTCTGCACGCCGCCTGTCATCGAGAAGGTATCGTTCGCGTAGTACAGCGTGATCTGGAACTGCTCGTAGTCGGTGTTCTCGGGCAGTTCGACGTACCAGCCTCCCCACGACGCGTCCACGGCACGGAACGAGTTCGACGACATGAGCATCCACGGCTCGTCGGAGTCCGTCACGCGTACCGCGACCTGGACGTCCGCCGTGCGGTGAGCGGATTCGTCGCCGGCGACGTCGTTGCTGGCGAACCGGATGCTGAGGTACTTCGCCCGTTCGCTCGCGGCGCTCAGGTCGATCGGCTCACTCTGGATGACCTGGTGGTCGGCGACTTCCCCAGGAAGGCTTGCGTCTGCCTGCGCCGCCTCGGCGTCGTACGGAACGGCAAGCGAGGCCGTACCGTCGAAACGCTTCGTGGCGTCAAGGGTGCCGACCGGTTCGCCGTCGGCGGTCGTGAACGTCAGCGTCGGCGTTTCGGTGCCCGACGTGGCGAGAACGGCATCCGCGCAGCTTTCCGCGTCGAAGCTCTCGTACAGCACCGCGTCGGCATCCGCCTCGCCGAAATAGGACGGCGCAGCCTGCGCTGTAGGAGACGTCGAGCACGTACGCGATGGCCTCGTGCTCCACATAGGTGCCCGGCTCCAGCCGAAGCGCCGCAGCCTTCTCGCCCGCATCGTCGGCGGACGCTGGCAGCGGCATCAAGCCCACCGCCAGTACGAACGCCAGCACAGCCGTAACGAGCCTTTTCGCCATCGCGTACCTCCGCGTGGAATCCTTCGAATGCAAGCCGACAAGCAGCATCACGCACGTTTCTGTACATCTGGCTTATTGTATCCCGATTCGCTCGTACCTGCGCCTGATAGTCACGAATGCGCTCCCTGAAGGAATGAAAGTAGAAACATCCCTACTCACGTGCCAAAACACGCACACGAAAAATGCCCGAGGAGCCGCGCAAGGCAACTCTCTCGGGCATCGTTTCTCACATGCTCGGCAACAGAATGCGAAAAAGGGACGGTCCCTATTTCGCATTTACGCACGCTCGGTCTCCACCTCGTCTTCCGTGTGGAACTGCTCGAGCGTCTCGCCGACTGGGCACGTGTCGCCGCAGCCGCAGGACGACGCGGCGGCCTGCTTCTGCGCTTCGCGCAGTTGGTCGCGCGCCGCGCGCGCTTCCTGCTCTTTCTCCGCCAGGTTCGCTTTTGCCACGGAGATCATAAGCTTGATGCGGTTGAGCTGGTTCACTTCGGACGCGCCCGGATCGTAGTCGACCGCCACGATGTTGCTTTCCGGGTAGCGGCGGCGCAGTTCCTTGATGACCGCCTTGCCCACCACGTGGTTCGGCAGGCACGCGAACGGCTGCGTGCAGACGATATTCGGCGCACCGGTCTTGATGAGCTCCACCATCTCTGCCGTCAGCAGCCAGCCTTCGCCCATGGAGTTGCACAGAGAGAGAATTTCGCTTGCGTATTCGGCCAGCTCGTAGATATTGGTCGGCGGCTCGAAGCGTGCGGACTCTTCCAACGCCTTGCGCACCGGCTCGCGCAGTTTTGCGATGACCTTGAGCGCCGCACGGCTGCCCAGCTCGCTTTTCTTCGTCTTGCCAAGCTGCCGCTGGAAAATACCGCCCGCAATGCCGAACAGGAAGAATTCGATGAGGCCCGGAACGACCGCTTCGCAGCCTTCGCGCTCGATGACGTCAACGACCTGGTTGTTCGCCGTCGGATGGAACTTCACGAGGATTTCGCCTACCACGCCTACACGCGGCTTCGTGCCCTCGCCCGTAAGCGGCAGCGTGTCGAAGTCTTCCACGATCTGTTTCACGGTCTTCTTGAACTCTGCGCCCTTGAGACCACGGCGCAACTGCGCCTTGCACACGGACATCCAGTGGTCGAACAGGCGGTTCGCACTGCCCGGCTCCACCTCGTACGGGCGCGTGCGGTAAAGTGTCAGCATGAGCAGGTCGCCGTACTGCAAAGCGTAGATAGCCTGCATGAGCATCTGCGGGGTGATCTTGAAGCCAGGGTTGCTCTCCCCCAGGTCCTTGAAGGACAGGGCAATGACCGGGACGTGCGAAAGGCCGACCGACGCGAGCGCTTTGCGGATGAGCGAAATATAGTTCGTCGCACGGCAACCGCCGCCGGTCTGGGTGATGATGACGGCCAGCTTGTCCGTGTCGTAGCGCCCGCTCATCACCGCCTCCATAATCTGGCCGGTGACCAGGATGGACGGATAGCAGATGTCGTTGTTGACGTACTTCAAGCCCGCGTCGACCGCGCCGTGGTCAACGGACGGCAAAAGCTCCAGGTTGTAGCCATTGCGCTGGAAGATATCGATGAGCAGATCGAAATGGATGGGCGCCATCTGCGGGCACAGGATGGTGTAGCCCGCTTCCTTCATCTCCTCGGTGAAGACGGCGCGCGGGAACTCGGTCGTGGCGCCTTCGCGCTGCTTGAAGCGCGCCTGAACTTCAGGCGTTGCTTTCTGCGCGAAACTTTCCGGCGCAGAAGGCGTGCGCTCGGCAGCCGAAGCCTGTGCAAGCTCAGTCGCAATCTTGCCTTCGGCCGTGCCGTCGCTTGCCTCGATGCGCGCTTCCATGTCCGCCACCACGGCGTCCACGTCCAGCGTTGCCACCGGGCAGCCTGCCACCTTCTCCTGCGCTTCGGCCTCTTCGTCCGCCTGGTCCTTCAGCGCGGCAAGCAGGCTGCGCACGCGGATGCGCGCGGCGCCGAGGTTCGAGACCTCGTCGATTTTGAGCACCGTATAGACCTTGCCAGCACTCTCCAAGATCTCCTGCACCTGGTCGGTCGTGAGCGCGTCCAAGCCGCATCCGAAGCTGTTGAGCTGAATCAGGTCGAGGTCCTTGCGCTCCGTCGCGACCTTCGCGGCGGCGTAGAGGCGCGTATGGTACATCCACTGGTCGACCAGGCGGATGGGGCGCTCGAGCGTGCCCAGGTGTGCGATGGAGTCTTCCGTGAGCACCGCCAGGCCGAAGCTTGTCAGAAGCTCCGGAATAGCATGGTTGATCTCCGGGTCGTT
>DVGB01000101.1 GCA_018712955.1 Candidatus Aveggerthella stercoripullorum | reverse complement strand
AGGTTGGCGATCGTCGTCTTGCCCGATCCGCTCGGGCCCACGATGGCGCACGTCGTCTTCTCCGGAATGTCGCACGACACGTCCGACAGCACCTTCGCGCCCGATTCGCGACCGTACGAGAACGAGACGCCTCGCAGCTCGATACCGTGCTCAGTAAGGGGGACGTCTCGGCCGTCGGAATCGATGTAGGGGGCGTTCTCTATGGCGTCGATACGGTCCGCGTGGACGAAAGCCGCGTGGTGGCCAAATTAGGGTCGTTTCCGCATATCGCCCCCAAAGTCGTCCTCGCGATAATCGCCAACGCGACAGGCCGCGCAGCCGCCACCTTCTTGACGGAGGGTTTGTCGGGCAGTTTGCCGTCCTCGAACAGCTTGAGGAGAGCCTTCTCGTCGGTGCGGTTCCTCGGCAGGGCGAACAGCCCGTTCAGCACCTCCTTCTTGACCCCGGGCTGCGCTATGCAGGTTTTCATCTCGGCGATAAAAGCCTCGCCATATCCCTTAAATCGATAGCGAAGAGCCAGGTCGAGCATGTCCACATCGTTGCTGATAGGGCGATCCTCCACGCGTATCCCGAGTGCCCAGCAAAGCCAATCCTTGGCGTCCTTCGATGAGCCGAGATAGTGCGGCATTTCGGAGAACTCCGATGCTTCAGCTGCAGTGGTTCCTCTCAGCTGGCGTTCGGATGCCAAAACCGTTCCGTTAGGCAGGAAATAAACGGTCTTCTCGCCCCCGTATCTGATCGAAATGCAGTCATCGTCAACGTATGCGACCATTTCGCCCTTCTTGCTGTTAAATCCCACCAAGAAACTTTCGCCGCATACGGGGCACGCCATCCTCATATCCGACTCGGTATCGATCGAAACGTTGCCGATCATCATCAGTAAAGGAGCCGCCTCAGAGGTCAGGAGCATGCTGCCGATGGCGTTTCCGCCCCTGTTGTGCGCATCTTGCCGTGTGGGCTCCGCAACGACGGGAATCCGCGTTCCGCAGTTGGGGCAACGGGCTTCACCAGTCGCCCATTCAAACCTTTGCCCGGCGACCCGCGCCGCGACGACGGGAACACGGTCGAAATCGGGCAGCGTTTCACTGGATTGCCACTTCAAGTCCAAGCTCACCTTTCCATCGGTGAGTTCAAACGCTTTCTTTATCGTTCGGCTCGCCACGGCGCACCTCCGTTCCAAAGAGCGGTCTTTTCATGAGGCCTATTCCTGCGGAGCGCCGACAGCCAGCGTGGCCTTGTCGAGCAGGAGCTCGGACTTGCAACCAGCGTTCGGACCCCAGTTATCCTTCAGGACAGCAGCCTGGATCAGCTGCGCGCCCGTCGAATCGGAATCCTCTGCGCTCAGCTGCACCACGCAGCTGGCGTCCGCAACTTCCTTGACGACCTCGGTGCCCCCGGTGACGCTGACGATGACGGCGAGGTCGGAACCGTAAGCGAGCCCTTTCAGTGCCCGGATGAGGGATTTCACATCGCCGTCGTCGAGCATGCTCAGGCTGTCTATCAGCACGAAGCCGGCGCCCTCGATCTGGTCGACATCCGTGTACCCGGTGAAATCCTCGGTCGCAGCCTCAAGCAGCATCGTGAACATCATCTCGTCGGCTGCGTAGATGCCCAGGTCGGCCTCCTTGAGCCGGTCTCCAGCTTCCAGGGCGAGGATGCGGTCCGAGGATTCCACCTGGCCTTCCAGGGACGACGGCTTCAACCCGGCCTCGAGCGCGATCAGCTTTCGGGCCGCGTTCTCGGCGGTGCCCTCCTGGAGGGGAACGTACAGAACGTGATTGTTCGCCGATGCCGCGAGGGATAGGCACCTCAGGACGCAGCTCTTGCCCGTGCCGCTCTCTCCGATGATCGCGCTTACGTCGCCGGCGGCGAAGCCCCCGGTTATCGAATCAAGGGCGTCAAACCCCGTAGCGAGTTTCCGCCTCTTCGAGCTCCCGAGCGATGCGATGCACCGGTCGACGGCCCCCTGGAACTTCAAGCGATAGATGTTGCTCTGCTTCATAGTCAATCTCCTTATCTCTTCCTCGAGTACCTCGACACCCGCTTTCGCAGCAGAATCAGCCTCCTGGTCACGACTTCCACCTCGGGTATCTTTCCGTTGGCTTCGAGCACCGTGAGCAGCGCTTCGTAGACGTCGGCTAGCTCCTCGAAATCGCCGGGCATCATCGTTTGCTCGGCCAAGTGCTCGAGATACCGAACCGCGTGCCAGTAAAGATTCTCCGCCGCAGCGAAGTCGTCCATTTCTAATGCGCGGAATATAGCCTCTTTCTCAATGAGCCGTGCGAGTTCCTTGACATGGCTTCTGTCGAAGCGCGACGAGGCGTGGTACGCGTCAATCGCAATCCTCTTCGCCCGATCCGCCTCGCAAAGCCGCATTTCCCCGTTCAGCTGGTGCGCCTGGCTTTCCGCGCATTCGGCAAGCGCGACCAGGGCGCTCTCGTCCAGCTCGTCTACCTTCAAGGCCAGGGACGCGATGCCCCATTCGCGAACCGAGGTCGCCAGGTGCCCGAATCCGAGCGCCTTCAGGGCCGCTGCTATCAGCCTCGCCGTCTTAAGACGTATTACCGGCAGGGTCATCGTTTGCCTCGACGCGATGGCCGCCATCACCTTGGCCTCCTCTCGTGCCCGATCTTCAGGCTGCTCACATCGACCGTGACGGAATCGGGCTGATATCCGACCGGTACGTAGGGCGTGTATCGGAGTTCGGATATCGGACCGTCGGCCTTCAGAAAGACCGTTCCGTCAAACACCTCACCGACGTCGATGAGAACCTGCCTGTAAGCGTGTCCGCCGGTATCGGCGCCCGCGCCGCCGAAGGTCATCCAGGTCGGCGATACCTCATTGCCGGACAAATCCACCCCAGACCATTGCTCTCCGCGTGCCGCTAGGGCCCTGTCTCCTTTGTTTTCGATTTGAAGACCGATCCGAACGGTCGTGGTCCCGCCTACGTACTCAACAGGTCCGTCGCCCAAGTCCGTTATCCTGATCTCGAAACCGTCTCCCGCGCAGACCACGATTGGGTCGATCTCGCCAACCCCGTTGCCCGCAAGTCGCGCAGCCTGCAGGGGCAGGCCGGCTGCTCCCTTCAACTCTTGCGCCTCATGGCCCTTTGACGTGGCATAGGCAACGCCAGCGGTCATGGCCAAGAGGGCCAACGCAAGCGCAAGGCATAGCGCAAAGACAGCCCGCGCGGAGTTCGTATGTCCGAAGCATTCACGCATAACACACCTACTTCATCCCATCAGCGAAGTAGTCGCGCATTACCGCAGAGCCGTGCATAGAGTCCAGGATCTGCTTAGGCATGCGCCGGCATGCGTCCATACCCCTGACCCAATCGCTTGCATCGAGGAAGATTCCGAGCGCTTCGTAAGGATCGTCACCGTAGATCTCGCCCATGCCGGCGACGGCATCTTCCAGGGTGGCGAAACCGCTTGCGCTCAGGACGTCGTCATCAAGCAACAGCTTTTCGATGCTTCCAGCAGTGCGGCATTCAGTCACACGAACCACCAGAAGCTCATCCGGCAAACCGGCTCGCGAGAAGACGACCAGGTCCCCGGGGGCTACCGCCTTCCGCTTCGCGTCAAGCCTGCGGAGCTCGCAGCGCTTCTCCCCATCCCGAATTTGCCTCCAGGGCTTTTCGAGGAGGTGCATCGCATGGGACTTGCGGCCGGCCACCTTGCAGCCGAGGACCATGTCTTTCAGCAGCTCACGCTCGCTCAACTGCGCTTCGGATAGCTGCTCCCCACCAGCAGCGAGCAACCTGCCGTAAACCAGCACGTTCGGCGAGCAATTCTGCGCGTCGGCCCAGAGCGGCAGGTCGTCTTCGCCGCAGAGCCTCATCCATGCGCAGAGCATCGCCGCAGACCTGGAGACCGACCCGTCGCACACGAACAGGAAGCGAGTGCTCTCGAAGTCCCATGACGCGAGGAAGCGATGGATCGCGGCAGCGGCCTCTTCGGTGATGGCGGTCGGCCGTTGGGAGTTGCTGACGTCGTCGAACTCAGACACGAGCACCGATTTCGCAATCCCGCGATAGCCGGCGACCTCGCGGATGACCTCCGCGTCGTCGTGGCTGCTGGTGGCGACGACCGCGACCGTGTGCATGTCGTCCTGGCTGTCGAACCGGCCGCACGCCAGATCCACCATGAATCTCTTGGTGGGCATTGTTTCGGCGAAGTTCTCCTTCATGATTTCACGTCCTTTCGCGTCATTACGGCTCGGGGTTCCCTGTTTCCAGGTACTTCCCAACCCTTGCCTCGATGTCTGCCGCCGATAGGTAGCCGTACTGGTACGCCGTTTGCTCGATCGATTGGGACATGTACCCCGACAGGTCGAAGGCGGATGACACGTAGCCGGATAGTTCCCTTGCCCAAACGCTCCTCGTCTCCACGTCGGGAAACCCGCCGGGCCATCCCGTAACCGTGTCGGTCGGCAGAGCGCCCGAGCAGGACTGCCATTGGAACGCATGGGCTACCTCATGCGCTGCCGCTTCCACGCAATCACCCCCGTCCTGGGTCATCAGGTAGGCGGGGTTCAGGGCAATCTTGTTGCTCGAGGCGTCGTAGTAGGCGACGGTCTTTCCCGTGCAGGCCTCGACCGATATCTCGATGGGCCCGTTCACGCCCAGGTAGTTCGCCTCGACCAGGACGATGGAGCCCGCGCTGTCGGCCCGCTCGGCCAGGGGCTGCCGCTCGAAATCCCCGTTGAAGAAAGTCGCGGCGGAGTCGATGTTGGCGGCAAGCATGCGATCCGCTCGATCGTCCGGGAACGCCAGCTCGTAGCTGTAGGCGCTCAGAGACCAGCTCGGGAATGCGCATGTGACGAACCCGACGCAAGTCATGAGATACAGGACCGGCTTGGCGAATCCCACGGACGCGAGCCAAGGCGCGCCGTTTGCTTCCGCCGCCTTTCTGTTCAAGAGGATAAGAGCTGTGACACAGGTCGCCGCAAGCAGGAAAGCGATGCGGAAGGCGGTGTTCAGGAGCGTGTAGCAGAGGAGGTATGCCCCGATTGCCGAAGTCGCGCTCAACGCGGCGCCCAAGGACGCTTCGGCAAGACCGGCGGTGGCATCGTGGCCGACGATATAGGCCGCGCCGCACCACCCGCCAAGCGCGCAACATATGATCTGCATGCAGAGGCTAAACTCGTCGCTAGGCTCTATGCACAGTGGCCCAAGGCGGAAGAATGCTGGATAGCTGAACCAGGGCTGCATCAGGTACAGAAGCGCAAGAGTCAGGCACAGGTATGCCGCAATAGGCCAGACACCTTGGTTGGGACCGGAAAGATCGATACGCTTAGCAACGTCTTCCCTTCGGGCCGTGTGCGCAATAGCCCGTCGGCCACACATACGCTGGGGGTGGTATTGCGACATTAGCTCTCTCCTCCTTTCGATATTCACCCAGATCGGCACGTTTAGAAAACCACGTCGGCAGGCTCAATGTGCGCAAACACAGGTGCAAACAAGGTGCAAAGCCGGTGCCCAACCATTGGGAGCTACGACAGAACCCCGACGAACACCTCTTCTGTACCGCTCGGCACCAACACGAACTCGCCGCTGCGAAGCCCGCGGATTGCGTCAGAGGGGATGACCCTTTCGCGCCGGTAGGTGGTGGTGACGGAATCGGTTGCCTGCCTCGAGTATCCGACCCTCCCCTGAAATCCACCCCCGCCCCCACGGCTCACTTGCACTTCGACATGCTCGTAGTCCCCAAGGCATCCGCTGATCTCATCGGAGGACACTGGTGAATGGCCGCTCAGGATGAGGATCCCGTCGGCAAGGGAGGCAAGCCGGGGCAGCTTCCCAACGCCAGCAGCCCTTACCGCATCGTCGGTCGCCAAATGCCAAGGCCTGTGGCAGTCTAGAACCTCCAGCAGGCGTTTCGGGCATTCCGAATCGAGCCCGTCTACGATGAGGAAGAACTGAGCCCCCTCCTCGCGGAGCATTTCGATTTCGGCACATGCGAGCGCTAGCTCCGGCGATTTAGCCGATGGGATCCTTACGGTGGCGCCTCCCGACCGCATCGCGCTTCGGATGCTGAACCTCTCGCATGGGGAAGCCGAAATGGCCTTCAGTCCCTCAAAGAGTTGACGCAGGGGCGCCAGGTCGCCATCTTCGGCCATAAGCGCAGCTTGCATGCGGTCAGCTTCCTTTTCCGTCAGCACGCCCGTCTCCTCTAGTTTTCCGAGCCTCTCAAAGGCTCCTTCCAGGGACTCG
>DVGB01000100.1 GCA_018712955.1 Candidatus Aveggerthella stercoripullorum | reverse complement strand
TGGAGTCCTTTCCGCATGCGCGAAACACAACCCGATGCGGATTCAGAAAATACCTCGGAAAGGAGCAGCGTCAGGAGCATTGTCGGACCTTGCTGCAGCGCAGCCACAACGGAGACGGCATACGGCTAAATACGGCAAGGCAAAGCACTGCGCGAAAGCGGCGTTCATCCCCGCGCCAACAAGATGCACGACTTAAACAAAGGCAGCAAACGGCTTGTTGCAGGCAAAACGCGCGGACGACAAAGGCGATTCGTCGCGAAAGGCAAATCCCGCTTTGCGCCCGTTTCTTATTTCCTTTTGCGCGGACGCGTCGTGCGGTGACGCGGATGGCCCGTGCGCGTGCGGATGCGCTCCGCTTCTTCGCGGCGACGGCGTACCTCGCCCGTCTCGCGCACAAGTTGCAGGTAGGAGTCCAGACGGCTTTTAGCAAGCTCGCCCGACTCGACCGCTGCGCGCACGGCACAGCCCGGCTCGTTTTCGTGCTTGCAATCCCGGAACTTGCAGCCAGCCGCCAGCGCTTCCACATCGGCAAAGGCCGCCTCTATCCCCTCTTCGGCATCCCAGAGCGCCAGGCCGCGCACGCCCGGCATGTCGACCAGACGCCCCGCACCTGGAATGTCCACGATCTCGCGCGAGACGGTTGTATGCCGCCCGCGGCCGTCCCCTTCGCGCACGGCTTGCGTTTCCTGCACTTCATGCCCGACCAGCACGTTCACCAAGCTCGACTTGCCGACGCCCGAACGGCCGAGCAGAATGGCGGTCTCCCCTGGCGGCACGAGCGCGCGCACCGCCTCCACGGAGGCCGGATCCTCTTCGGTGCACACGATGATCGGCACGTCTTTGCCAGCGAAATCCTGCACCGTACAGCGCACGCTCTCCAGCTGCGCTTCGCTTTCCGCAAGATCCGCTTTCGTGAGGACCACCGCTACGTCCGCCCCCGTCTCGAACGCAAGCACGAGCTCGCGCTCCAAACGCTTGAGGTTCACCTCGGCAAGCGGCTGTGCCACCAGAACATGCTCGAAGTTCGCGGCCAGCACCTGCGCCTGAGCGCGTTCCGTAGGATCTTTGCGCACAAAACGGTTGCGGCGCGGCAGGATAGCGGTGATGAGCGCCTTATCGTTGCCCTCGGGCAGGGCGAGCTCCACTTTGTCGCCGATAACGGCGCGCACCCGCTCGTTCTTAACGAGCGCCGTTGCGTGCTTGCAGCGGTATTCCGCACCGCTTTCTACCCTGACCAGCGGAAATCCTCGATCCAGCTTCACCACTTCGCCCTGCACCAGACAGGGCTCTTCCTTTGCTTCCTGCACGCTACCTCCCTCGTTCTCGCAGGTACCACAACGCCAGCATCAGCAGAAGCCCCACGCCCACCGCCGCCAATCCAGGCACGAAGCTCATCGGCTCGAAAGCGTCCTTGACCTCCCGCCCGCGCGATGAAATGGACATAGAGGTCGCATGGACGTCGCTTGCGCCATCGTGTTCGGGGCAAACCAGGTGAAACGTCCCCTGGACGCTCACGATCGTGCCAATCCGCCCGTATGCACCGTACGTGTCGATGCGATCCGCCTGCTCGTCGGGCATAAAGATTTCGACGGTGTTGTTGATGTCATAGGCGGGATCGGTGATGGTAATCCAGCAGTGGTCGCGGTCGCTGAGCGTCTGGCGACGGTCGCCCACCACCTCTCCGGTCACGCGCACGGTCTGCCCGTCATAGTACGAATCCGCCTGCGAAAGGTCCACGATGGACGTGTCGTAGATAAAGGACGAATCCGGCAGAAGCTGCGGATCCACCAGGTTTTCGTCGTTCGCTGCGGACGAGCTGCCCGCTGAACGCCCTGTGCCTTCCGGAGTTACCTCCGAAGACGCATTGTCTCCCGGCTCGGCTGCCGCCGAGGAAGTATTGCCCGACTCTGCCGCAGCGCCATCCTCCTCCGCCCATGCGCAGCAAGGAGCGCACAGCAAGAGCGCCAAGCCGAGAACGAGGGCGAAGGCGAGAGCGTGCGCGCGGGACGAAGCCGGAGCCGACGTGCGAACCGGAGCGGAAGTGGGCACCTGGGCCGGAACAAGAGCGTGCGCGCGGGACGGGGCAGAGTCGGAAATGCGGCCGGAGGCGGAATCATGCGCACCCAGCAAACCGAAGGCGCGCATGCGGGCGGCGCCTTTGCGCCCTTGGAACAGCTTTGTCGGGAAAGGTTTCGTCGGCATGGCTACTTCCCCCTGTTCAGCAGGCGGCTGAACGTTTCGCGGTCGGGCGTGATGGACACGACGATCTCCACGATGAGCGCCATGAGCGTGACGAATTCCAGACGGCCTGCCCACATCTGCAGGATGTAGATGATCTCCAGACCAAGCGGCATGCCTGCACCGCTGATGCCTGCAGAAATGCCACCGTTGCTGGCCATGGCCACAGACTCAAAGAGCGCGGTCATCGCGTCGTAGCCGTACGCCAAGCCCGCAAGCGTGCCGATGACGTACGTGATGACGTAGAGCGTGAAGACCGTGAGCGCCTCGCGCGAGACCTCGGGGCGCAGCTGACGGCGTCCAATGTGGTGATAGTCCACCACCACGCGCGCGGATGCCGGGAACAGCGCGCTTTTGACCGTGGAGACGAACGACTTCCAGATGATGCCCACGCGGTGGAACTTGATGCCGCCCGACGTCGCGCCCGCGCCACCGCCGACTGCCATGACGATAGCCAGCACCAAAAACGCGCCCGACGAGAACGTCGTGGTCAACTGATTGGCGGAAACGGTCTGGAAGCCCGTCGTGGACGCAGCGGACACGATCATGAACGCGCAGTTTCGCAGCATTTCAGGCAGGTCGTTGAACAAAGGCGCGCTCGCAAGCGTCGCCACCAGGACGGCCGTCATGAGCAAAAGCCACATAGCGCCCGTGCGGATTTCCAGATCATGGAAGAAATGGTCCGTCCTGCCGCGGCGAATCTCCGGATAGAGCGCGAAGTTGATGGAACCGAGCAGCATGACCACCATAAGCAGTGTCTCCACCACCGCCGAGTGATAGTACATGACGCTCGTGCTCATGGGAGAGAAACCGCCGGTCATGAACGCGGAAATGCTGAGCCACAGCCCGTGCAGGAACGCGCGCAACGGTTCCATGCCCGTCACGAGCAGCACGAGGAAAATAGGCACGAGCGCGCACAGGATAACGGTCACCGCCATGCGCGCAATGAAACGCGTGGTCTGCACGACGTTCGGCACGACGTGCTCGCTGCGGCCTTCGGACGCGTACAAGCTGGCATCGCTCGAGCGCCTGCCGAACAGGCCGAGCGAAAGCGCCACGACAACCAACCCCATGCCGCCGACAAAGTGCATGACAAAGCGGAACATGTTGTCCGCCATGGACATATGGTCGATATTCGTGACGCAGGTAGCGCCCGTGGTCGTGAGGCCCGACACGCAGTCGAACAGCGCGTCAGTGTAGGTGTTGTAGTGGTTCGACATGGCAAGCGGGATGGCGGCAATAAGCGCCAGCACGATCCATGCAAGGCCGGTGACCGCCATGGCCTGCTGGCGGTTCAGGCGGGAAGGCGTCGGCATGAGCAGGCGCATGGCCGTGCCGATGGTCAGGCAAATGCCGACGGTAAGCAGGTAGCGCGAAGCGGGCTCCCATTCCTGGAGCAACAGCGCCGTGACGAACGGCACCCCTGGCGCAACGGCGAAGCAGACGATAAGAACGCCCAGATAGTGCGCAATGGTGCGAAAGTCATTGAAGGAAAAGCGCGGCCACATGTCGCTACCCCATGACCAATCGCACGACGACAACCACCAGGTTCATGAGCACGATGAACACGAGAATGCTCGCTACAATCACGCCCATGCCCAAAAGCGGCGTCGAAACCTGCGTCTTTTTACGGCGTCTGTCCATGCCGCCCATTATATATGCTCCGCCCACAGGCGGATGAAGGAACGAGCCAGCGTTGAGCATGACGCGGTCGTACATGCAAAGGGAGGCTCCGATTCCTCGGGGCCTCCCTCCTTACAGCGTCCGCAGTGTCCGCGGCGTCCGCAGCGCCTGCAGCGTCCACGGCGCCTGCAGCACCTACGGCGTCTGTGGCCTCAACAGAACGCGACGCCTCCAACGCAAGCGCGCCACCGCCCGCGCCCTGCCGTTTTCTATTCGCTCGCACGCGAGCTCGGCTTCACGCCGCGTGCCGACCTCTACTCTTCCGGTCCCTCGTAGGTACCTTCCAGAGCTGCCGGGCTGTCGAAGCCTTCGAATGCGCGGTTCGCGATCGCGCAGCTGTAGTTGCCTTCGCGGTCGATGTCGATGGTCACAGCCGCGCCTTCCAGCACGTTGCCGTGCACCATCTCGTTCGCGATGCGGTCCACCACTTCGCGCTGGATCAGGCGACGCAGCGGGCGGGCGCCATAGATCGGGTCGAAACCGTCGATGGCCAAATGCTCCAACGCTGCATCCGTGACCTCCAGCGTGATGCGGCGGTCGGTCAGACGCTTGCGCACGTCGTTGAGCTGCAGCTTCACGATAGGCTCCATAGCCTCGATGGACAGCGCATTGAACGTGATCACGTCGTCGATACGGTTCAGGAACTCCGGACGGAACGTCGAGCGCAGCGAATCCTGAATCTGGCTCGTGAGCTCCGCCATGCGCTTCGCTGCCGTCTCGACGTCCATGTTCATCATGTCTTCGGCCAGCTTGCCCATGGACTGCTTGCCCACGGCCTCAAGGCCCGAATACTCGCGAATGTACTGGCTGCCCACGTTGGACGTCATGATGATGATGGCGTTCTTGAAGCTGACCACGCGACCCTGGCCGTCGGTCAAACGACCGTCGTCGAGCACCTGCAGCAGGATGTTGAACACGTCCGGGTGCGCCTTCTCGATTTCGTCCAACAACACGACGCTGTACGGTTTACGCCGCACGGCTTCGGTCAGCTGGCCGCCCTCGTCGTAGCCCACGTATCCCGGAGGCGCGCCGATCAGGCGCTGGACGCTGAACTTCTCCATGTACTCCGACATGTCGATGCGCACCATGGCCCGTTCGCTGTCGAACAGGTACTCTGCAAGCGCCTTCGCCAGCTCCGTTTTGCCCACGCCCGTCGGACCAAGGAACAGGAAGGAGCCGATGGGACGGTTCGGGTCCGAAAGCCCCGCACGGTTGCGGCGAATGGCGCCGGCGACCGCGGAGACGGCCTCGTCCTGGCCCACGACGCGCTCGTGCAAACGGTCTTCCAGGTCGGCAAGCTTCGCCATTTCGCCCTGCATCATCTTCGCGACTGGAATGCCCGTCCAGGCGGAGACGACCTCGGCAATCTCCTCGTCGGTGACCTCCTCGCGCAGGATGGCGCCGTCCTCTTGGCGTGCGTTCAGCACGTCTTCGGCCTCTGCAAGCTGCTTTTTCAGCTCCGGAATGCGGGCGTAGCGCAGCTCGGAAGCGCGGGACAGGTCGCCTTCGCGCGTGGCGCGCTCTTCCTCCATCTGGGCGGATTCGAGCTCGCTCTTCAGGTCCTGCACGTTCTCGATGACGTCCTTTTCGTTATGCCATTCGGCTTTGCGCTGGTCCAGCTCATCGCGCGCTGCGGCAATCTCCTTGCGCAGGTTCTCCAGACGTTCCTTGCTGGCTTCGTCCTCCTCCTTCATGAGCGCCTGCTCTTCGATCTGCATCTGGGTGAGCTTGCGCTCCGCCAGGTCGATCTCTTCCGGCATGGAGTCGATTTCGATGCGCAGACGGCTGGCCGCCTCGTCCATAAGGTCGATGGCCTTGTCAGGCAGGAAGCGGTCCGAAATGTAGCGGTTCGAAAGCTCTGCCGCCGCCACAAGCGCGCCGTCCGTGATGCGGACGCCGTGGTGGATTTCGTACTTCTCCTTCAGGCCGCGCAGGATGGCAATGGTGTCCTCGACCGTCGGCTCGCCGATCATGACCGTCTGGAAACGGCGCTCCAAGGCCGCGTCCTTTTCGATGTACTTGCGGTACTCATCGAGCGTCGTCGCGCCGATAGCATGCAGCTCGCCGCGCGCGAGCGCCGGCTTGAGCATGTTGCCTGCGTCCATGGAGCTATCGCCCGTCGAGCCCGCGCCCACGATGGTGTGCAGCTCGTCGATGAACAGGATGATGCGGCCGTCGCTGTCCTTCACTTCGCGCAAGACGGCCTTCAGGCGGTCTTCGAACTCGCCGCGGTACTTTGCACCGGCCACCATGGCGCCCAGATCAAGCGCCACGACCTCGCGGTCCTTCAGGCTGTTCGGCACGTCGCCCGCCACGATGCGCTGGGCCAGGCCCTCCACGATAGCCGTCTTGCCGACGCCCGGCTCGCCGATGAGCACCGGGTTGTTCTTCGTGCGGCGCGAAAGCACTTGGACGGTACGGCGAATCTCCTCGGAGCGGCCGATGACCGGATCGAGCTTACCGTCGCGTGCCTGCTGCGTGAGGTTCTGACCGTACTGCTCGAGCGCTTCGAACTGGGTCTTCTGGTCGGCCTCGGTCACGCGCGTGTCGCCGCGCAGGGATTCGTAAGCGGTCTCGATGTTCTTGCGGGTCACGCCTGCCATCTGCAGGATCTTGCCCGCTGCGCCCTTGTCTTCCGAAAGGGCGATGAGCAGATGCTCGCTCGTGGCGTAGCTGTCGCCCAGCTTTTCGGCGGCCTTCACCGCAGCGTCGAGCACCTTCATGAGGTCCTGGCTCGGGATGACCTGCATGACGCCGGACACCTTCGGCATCTTCGCCAGTTCGGCTTCCACGTTCGCCTTGATCTGCGCCGGTTCGGCGCCGATGCGCTTGATGATGGCAGAAAGGTTGTTCTCGCCTGCTTCCGTGAGCGCCTTCAGCAAGTGGATGGGCTCGACAGTGGACGCTTCGGCGTCCGAAGCGATGATGATGGCCTGCTGCAACGCTTGCTGCGATGTCAGCGCCAGTTTGTCTAGTCTCATAATGCCTCCTTTCGAGGTCTTCTCACAGCCGACAGGCTGCAGGAAAAGCGCGACGGGGGTCTGCGCCTCCCGCAGCTCTCTCGGGATTTCTCCGCCGCAGAACGCACGCTCGCCTGCGGAGGGTGGAGCGGCGTGGGCGGCGTCTACAGATGACGGGCCGAACGAAGGGCGAGCGCGGTGGTGTTCTGGCCGGTCTGCATGAGCTCGTTCACGTGTGCACGCGTTTCAAGCTCGTGCACACGATCCGCCAGACGGCGCACGCGCTTGTGCAAGGCGTCGATCTCCTCGTCGCGTTCGTCCAGACGACCCTGCAGATCGAGGATGCGAATCACGCCCGCCAGGTTGATGCCTTCGCCCGTCAGCTGGTTGATGAGCGTGAGTCGGTCGATGTCCGCCTGCGAGTACATGCGCGTGTTACCGCTCGTTCGCTGAGGGGTGACCAGGCCTTTCTGCTCGTATGCGCGCAGCGTCTGCGGATGCACGCCCGCAAGCTCTGCCGCTACGCTGATCATGTAGAGCGGTCTGTTCCTGTCTTCCATCTCACGTTCCTTCTCTATCTTCTCGGTCGGCGGCGAAGCGAGCATCCTGTGCTCTGCTCCGTCGTCCGTCCGTTATCTGCGAAACGGCGTATGCCCTTTCGCCTTTCTTGCTTTGTGCCCTTGCTTGCCGGGCGTCTTTGCGCCCAGACCATCAGGGCCGGTAGGTCAGTTTCTGCTTCCGCACGTTGCGGTTACCAGGGCCGCGCAGGATTAGGCGAGGCTTCCTGGTAGGCTTCCAGCGCCTTGCGCTGAGCCTCCGTCAGCTGCTTCGGCACGCGTACGGCCACTTTGATCTTGAGGTCTCCGGTGCCGCCCGCCTTCACATCCGGTGCGCCTTTTCCGCGCACGGTAAGGACGGTTCCGTCCTGCGTGCCCGCAGGAACCTTCACGCGAACCTTCGTGCCGTCCGGTGCAGGCACCACGATCGCGGCGCCCAGCGCTGCCTCAGCGAAGTCGACCGGCAAGTCGACCACTACGTCGGCGCCTTCGCGCGTGTAGTACGGATGCGGGTCAATGCGGGTCACGACCAGCAAATCGCCCGCTTCGCCGCCGTTCAGACCTGCACGGCCGCGGCCTTTGAACCGGACACGCCCACCGTCGACGGCGCCCGCCGGAATCTTCACGGTAAGCGTTTCGCGCTCCGTTTTGCCCGGCATGCGCACCGTCACGTGCTTCTCCGTGCCATGGAAGGCTTCGTCGAAGCTGACGTGCAGATCGACGCTGGCGTCCTCGCCTTTCGTCGGGCGCGGATGGTAGCCGCCGAACCCGCCGAAGCCCGAGCCGCCGCCGAAGGGGCTGCCGCCCATGTCTTGCCCGTTGACCGAGACGTTCCATCCCGAACCGCCGCCGTTGCGCAGCGCCTCCAGGATGTCCGCCCAGCTTCCGAACCCGCTGAAGCCCGAGCCGCCGAAACCGGAGCCTCCGAAGGGAATCTGGTTTTCGTTCGCAGTGCCGTACTCGTCATAGAGCTGGCGCTTCTTTTCGTCGCTCAAGACCTCGTAGGCTTCGTTGATCTCCTTGAACTTCGCCTCATCGCCGCCGGCATCCGGATGGTGCTTTCGCGCCAGCTTGCGGTATGCCTTCTTGATCTCTTCCGGCGTTGCCGTGCGTGAGACGCCCAAGGTCTTGTAGTAATCCGGGGTCGTCGCCAAGGGTTATCGCCTCACTTTCCTCTCTATCGCTTTCTCTACAAAGGAGGCGGACCGAAAGCCCGCCTCCTCACGCGTTATTCTTCTTCCTTCGGGCGCTTCGGTCCGCCGGTGGTCACGGTGACCATGGCCGGGCGAATCACCTTGCCGCCCATCCTGTAGCCCTTCTGGTAGACCTCGGCGACCGTTTCATCCGGAACACTTTCGTCCGCAACGGTCCCCACAGCCTGGGCTTCCAGCGCGTCGAACGCTTCGCCCTTCGGGTCGACGGCTTCCACGCCGCCCGCCTGCAGGACGTTCACGAGCTTCGCGTGGACCGCCTGCACGCCGCCGAGCAGGTTTTCGGAGCCGTGCTCTTCAGCGTAGGAGATGGTGCGCTCGAAGTCGTCCAGCACCGGCAGGAGGGACTCCACCAGGTTCTGGGCGGCAAGCGCCTTCTCCTGTTCGCGCTGCTCGTTCATGCGGCGACGGTAGGTGTTCCATTCCGCCTGGAGGCGCAGGTGCTTGTCCTTCCACTCCTCCACTTCGGCACGGGCAAGGCCCAGTTCGTACTCGAGGTTCGGAGTCGGTTCGGCCTCTTCGGCCTTCGAGGGCTCGACGCCTTCGACTTCGTCGACTTCTTCGGCGACGTGCTCTGCGTTCACTACATCGGCGCCCTTGAATGCAGCCTCCATGACCTCGCTCACGGCGGCGGTGCCGCCCACGGAGGTGTCGATAAGGCCGGTGTCAGCGTAGTCGTTCTTGGCCATGGTTACTTGCCTTCCTTGTCGTCGTCGACCACTTCGTAGTCAGCTTCGATGGTGTCATCGTTGCCCGGCTGCTGAGCCTGCGCGCCTGCAGCGCCCGGCTGGCCCTGCTGCGTGGAGTACACGATCTCCGCCAGCTTGTAGCCTGCCTGCTGCAGTTTTTCGGTCGCGGCCTTGATGGACTCCATGTCGGTGCCGGACAGGGCGCTCTTCGCCTCGGCGATAGCGTCCTCGGCCTGCTGCTTCGCGTCGGCCGGAACCTTGTCGCCCAGCTCGTTCAGGGTCTGCTCCGTAGCGTTCACGAGGGAGTCGCAGGTGTTGCGCGCCTCGACCTCCTGCTTGCGGCGCTCGTCCTCTTCGGCATGCTGCTCAGCGTCCTTCACCATGCGGTCGACTTCCTCGTCGGTCAGCGCCGTGGAGCCGGAGATGGTGATCTGCTGCTGCTTGCCAGTGCCGAGATCCTTCGCGGAAACGTTCACGATGCCGTTCGCGTCGATGTCGAAGGTGACCTCGATCTGCGGGACGCCGCGACGGGCAGCCGGGATGCCGGTCAGCTGGAAGCGGCCGAGCGTCTTGTTGTCCGCTGCCATTTCGCGTTCGCCCTGCAGGACGTGGATTTCGACGGAGGTCTGGTTGTCCGCCGCCGTGGAGTAGATTTCGGTCTTGCGGGTCGGGATGGTGGTGTTGCGGTCAATCATCTTGGTCATGACGCCGCCCATGGTCTCGACGCCGAGGGACAGCGGGGTAACGTCCAGAAGCAGGATGCCTTCGACGTCGCCTGCCAGCACGCCGCCCTGAACGGCAGCGCCCATGGCCACGACCTCGTCCGGGTTCACGGACATGTTCGGGGCCTTGCCGGTCATGGTCTTGACCAGCTCCTGGACGGCCGGCATGCGGGTGGAGCCGCCGACGAGGATGACCTCGGCAACGTCGCCCGTGGACAGGCCTGCGTCGCGCAGTGCCTGCTCGACCGGCTTGCGGCAACGATCCAGCAGGTCCTTCGTGATGCGCTCGAACTCGGCGCGGGTCAGCGTGTAGTCCAGGTGCTTCGGGCCCGAGGCGTCAGCCGTGATGAACGGCAGGTTGATGTTCGCCTGGGTGGTGGAGGAAAGCTCCATCTTCGCCTTTTCAGCAGCTTCCTTCAGACGCTGCAGAGCCATCTTGTCGGTGCGCAGGTCGATGCCGCCGTTGTCAGCCTTGAACTTGTCGGCAAGCCAGTCGATAACGCGCTGGTCCCAGTCGTCGCCGCCGAGGTGGTTGTCGCCCGCGGTGGAGCAGACCTCGAAGACGCCGTCGCCGAGCTCCAGGACGGAGACGTCGAACGTGCCGCCGCCCAGGTCGAAGACGAGGACCTTCTGGTCTTTGTTCGTCTTGTCGAGGCCGTAGGCCAGCGCCGCAGCGGTCGGCTCGTTGACGATGCGCAGCACGTTCAGGCCAGCAATCTCGCCGGCCTCCTT
>DVGB01000099.1 GCA_018712955.1 Candidatus Aveggerthella stercoripullorum | reverse complement strand
GATCCGTTAACACCGACGGGCACGGCCGTCTTGGTGGCTTTGATCTTTGTCGATTGGTGGTTCTTCTCCCCGCGAACGCTCACAGCACGCCTCCTCGTTTTCGCAAGATCCGAATGATAGCCGAAAGGAAGAAAGCATGCATAAGTAAAGAGGTCGGTTGGGCCCGCCAAGGCAAAAGCCCGGGCTTCGCATAGGCCCGTGCGCCCATTATGCTCACCGCCTGCGACTCGCCCCTTCCCCCGAACGCCGCTGAAAGGAGGGTAAGCAAAGCGTGAAAAAGGTTCAGGTACTTTTTCACATTCTTCCTCTGAGCGCAGAAGAGCCCCTCGGCGGAGGTGGTTCGCCGTTTGCAAGGGGATAGGGGATGCGAACCACGCCCGCCAAGGGGCTCTTTCTGGAGAGGATTCCAACCGCCGTCGGAGGGGAAGGCGGTGGCTGGCAGGAGAATGCGAAAAGGCGTCTGCTCCCTTTTCGCCTTTCCGCCGACGCCGCAGGCCGCCTAAGGCCCGACCGCAGCGTCGAGGGGTTCCGGCGGCCGAAAGGCCGCCGGAACTTTAGTAGAACATGAACACGGACAGGCCGAGCTCGTAGAAGACGACGCGCAGGCAGACCGCGCCGACCACGGCGCAGGCAGCGCCGGTGGCGCCCAGGGCCAGCCAGGACTTGCCGCCCTTCTTCTGCGCGAGGACCGCGCAGGCGAGCGGCGCCAGGGCGCCCACGACGACCACGCCGAGCCATACCAAGGGGGCGAGATCGCCGGAGAGGACGTTGGTCTCGGCGGCCGCGTCCACGAGCGCGGAGGTCGGGCTCGTCGGGTCGAAGTGGTAGCCGACGTCGGCGAAGGAGCCGGCGGAGGCCTGCCACACGGCCACCATCGCGACGCTCGCCACGGCGGAGGCGGCGGCGAGGACCACGGAGGTCAAGGCGCCGACCTTGGACTCCCCGCCCTTGGCCGCGAGCATCGCCATGACCGTGAGGGCGCCCGCCGCGCCGCCCGCCAAGAGCATGGCCAAGGGCCACACGGCGGTGTCCCATGCCGGGCGCGCGGCCATCATGTAGCTGTGGGCCGACACGACCGCGAGGACCACGCTGATGGCGATGGCCGCCACGGCCAGCCACTGCGGCACGGTGCCGCCGTCCTCGGACTTGCGCAGCATGGCGAAGTACACCACGGCCACGACCACGAACACCACGATGGCGATCAGCTCCTGCGTGATGCCGGAGGTGATGTGGCCGAAGCCGTTGAAGATGCGCTCCCAGTGCTGCAGGTGGAAGAAGACCGCGACGCCGGAGACCGCCAGCAGGGCCACCGAGGCGATCAGGGCGGGAAGCTGGACCTCCCTCCCCTCGCCCTTGAGCGCCAGGGCGCCCTGGGTCGCGAACACGCCGCACGACCACGCGAGCAGCGTGGTGAAGATGATGAGAGGCCACTGGAGTTCCATTGCCTCACTCCTTTCTCGACGGGGCGCCGCACGGGCCACCAAACCCGCGCGATGCCCCCTAGTGGGGTTCGAAGGGCGACCTCACGCCGCCCTTCGAACGAACGTCAGAATCAGAGGCAGCCTCTGCTTATTCGCCGCCCTGCCACGTGCGGTTGCGCAGGACGTAGACGAACGCCGGATCGTTGCCTGCGTTCGGCAGATGGTGGATGTCGGCCTCGGTGTACTCCTGCACGCATTCCTTCAGCGTGATACGCGTCTGCTGGCCCTTCTCGTAGGACGGGTCGCCCTCGGTGACGTCGACCACCCACGGAGCCTCGAAGGAGTCCACGCCCTTGTCCAAATCGCCGAAGAAGCGGGCGCGGCCGCCGCACTGGGCGACACACGCCGGCAGCTCGCCCTGGGAGATGCGCTGCTCGCAGAGCGTGCACTTCTCCACGACGCGCTCCTCCTCGTTGAGGTAGCGGACGCCGTAGGGGCAGGCCATGGCGCAGAACTGGCAGCCGATGCACTTCGACTTGTCGATCTGCACCGTGCCGTCCTCCAGGACGTGCGATGCCTCAGTGGGGCACACCTGCACGCACGCTGGATTCTCGCAGTGCTGGCACTGGACGGTCAGGAAGTACATCTCCACGTTCGGGAAAACGTCGCCCTCGTTGATGGGGTTCGGGCCGATGCGCAGCGTCTTGTTCCAGAAGTTGCCGACCGGCACGCCGTTCAGGGCCTTGCAGGCCACGGAGCAGGCGAGGCAGCCCACGCAGCGGTTCAGGTCGGTCGCGATAGCGTAATGCGTCATCTCTTACGCCTCCTCGTCATGCATCTCGTAGTTCGGCAGCCATTCCTTCAGGCGCGGGTCGGACGCGTCGTGGATAATCTCATTGCCATTCTTGTCGCACGGCACCGGGTTGCCGAACGGGCTGTTCTCCGGCGTGGCCTTGTAAATCTTGACCGGGTAGGCACGCAGATAGCTCGTGCCGGAGATACGATCCTGGTAGCCCTTGCCGGTGGTGACCAGGCAGTTGCAGCCGCACAGGTCAAAGCCCTTGTCGGCCTGGTCGAACTCAGGGAACCACCACTGGTGCTCCAGGTTCACCACGCCCTTGTCGATGCCGTGGTACAGGTCGGCGGTCTGACGGATCTTGCCCTGGTCGTTCTCGATCCACACCCAGTCGCCCTGCTGAATGCCCAGCTCTTCGGCGTCGGCCGGGTTGATCTCAACGCGCGGCGCCGGCCAAAGTTCGCGGCACCACGGCAGCTGACGGTGCTCGGAGTGGAAGTAGGTCGGGATACGACGGCCGGTGGTAGCGATGTAGGGATACTTCTCGCACATCTCTGGGTCGGCGATCGGGCTCAGCGGCGGCTCCTTGTAGGTGGGCAGGAAGTCTTCTTCGTCGTCCGGCATGAACGTCTCGATGCGCGTGTTCCAAATCTCCATCTTGCGGGTCGGCGTGCCGAAGCCGGGCTTCGCGAACTCCTCGAGCGCGTTTTTGTCGCCGAAGGCCTTGAGCGGCATCATGCCAGTCTCGTAGCGGCGGTACGTGCCCCAGGTGTCCGGAGCGATGACCTTGCAGTCCTTCCAGCCGTTCTTTTCGAAGTCTTCCTTGTACTCCTCCCACGTGATGGGATCGCCATTGCGGCCGGTGTTGAGCATGATGTCGAGGTTCTCGATGCGGTTCGGCCATTTGTTGTCGTCCGGACCCCACTGCACGCCCATCTCCCGGAAGATGCGCGTGGTGATTTCGATGTCGTGCAGCGTGTCGGCCGGGGGCTCGATGGCGCGCACCGTGGCGCCTTCGCCGCCGGACGGACCCTGCGACAGGCGCGGGCAGTCCGTCTCAAGCCAGTGCTGCGCGGGCAGCAGGATGTCGGACATGCCGGCAGTCGGGGTCTTCCACAAGTCCTGCGTCACGAAGAAGTCCACGTTCGGGAACGCCTGCCACTTCTGCAGGGAGTTGGACATGCACATGAAGTCGCCCGTGGAGGACCAGCCGAACTTCAGCGGGTACGGCTCGCCGGTCTCGACGGCCTTCCAGACGGACGCGTCGTCCGCCCAACCCTGCCACCAACCGAGCAGCGGGTAGTCGTCGATGCCGACCATCTTGTTGAACTGATCAGCGGAAATGTTCGGGATGCCCGGAGCCACGGCGCCCAGGCCGGCCTTGAACACGAAGTCGCCCTGCGTGCCGCCGCGGTGGCCGGCCGGGACGTCCCAGTTGCCGGTCAGGCCGATGTAAGTGTCCATGGCGCGGACCATGGCGATGGCGTTGCAGCTGTGCTCGATAGCCAGCTGGTACTGGATGCCGCCGTTGCCGTAGCCGGTAGACGGGTCGATACGGGTCATGTGCGTGAGCGCCGCCTGCTCGATGGTCTCGGCAGGCACACCGGTGATCTCGGCCACCTTCTCGGGCGTGTACTCGCTCACGCGCTCGACAAAGTACTCCCAGACGGGCTTTACCATGGAGGTGCGGCCGTCTTTGAGCGTGACCTCGAACTCGCCGAACAGCGCCGGGTCGATCTCCGGGTTGAACGGCGTCGGATCGGGCACCCAACCCTGGGACACGCCCGGGATCAGATGCTCCTGCATGCCCTCGTGGCCTGCCGTCGGCGGGGTCCACGTTTCGCCTTCCCACAGACCCGTGCCCGCGTCGAAGTACGTCATGCGGTTGTTCAGGTTGTCCCACACCATGAACTTGTGCGGGTCGCCGTCTTCCTTGAGGTCGGATTCCTTCAGCAGGCGCGTCTTCACCTCGTAAGTACCGCGCGTGAAGCGGTAATCCTCGAAGCCGCTCGGCTCGACATCGTTGCACACCAGGAAAGGACCGTTCGTCCATTTCTTGGCAAAGAGGTCGTCATAGAGCTCGTTGTTGATGAGCACGTTCAGCCAGCCCATGATCATGGCACCGTCGGTGCCGGGACGCAAGTGCAGCCAGACGTCGGCTTCCTTGCCCAGGTTGGTCAAACGCGGGTCGACAATGATGTGCGTGTCGGCCTTTTCGGCGACGTCGACGACCGTGCGGCACGCGTCGTCGTAGTTGGAGAGCTCGGGACCGGTACCCCAAGACGTGTAGACCTTCGGGCGGCCGACGGTCTCCATCCAAGACGCCTGCATCATAGAATTGAGCGCCGTGGCAAAGAAGCGCGGGCCTTTGCAGACCTGCCACGGAATGCACATGTTGGGCGAGCCGGTCAGCTGGCCCAAGGCCCCGTATGCCATCATGCCCCAAATGCGGCTCGTACCGGACAGGCCGAAGACGGTTTCGCCACCGTAGCGGTCGATGCATTCCTGCATCTTCTGCGCGATGGTAGACATGGCCTCGTCCCAAGAAATGCGCACCCAACCCGGGTCGTCCTCGCCGCGAGCGTTCGTGCGCTTCATGGGATAGTACAGACGGTCAGGATGGTAGGCCGCCTGCAAGGACGCCTGGCCCTTGCTGCAATGGTTGCCCATGGACTGGAAGGCGCTCTCGTCGCCCTCGGTACGGATAGCGCGGCCGTTCTCTACAATGACCCACACACCGCACTCCATCTTGCCGCATCCGCGGCAGCACGAGCGCACGCGCTTGGTCTCCCCCGTCGTGGAGCTCGCTGCGTCCGGCGACTCGGCCAGCGCGGTGGTCCCCACCGCGGACGTCGTCGCGACCGCCGCCGCCGTGATAGCAGACAGCTTTGTGAACGCGCGACGCGTCATAGAAAGCTTGCTCATGCATCCTCCTCTCGGATTTCCAAACAAGCTCACCGTACGCGCCTGGACGAGGCCGGAAAATCGAGCGCGATGCCTCATGTTGCAATATCGTGCGATTCGCACGATGCCTTTGAGCTGGGCTTTTGACAGCGCTTTGAGATTCAAGCAACTTCGCACCGTTTTACCCACTACCCCTGCCTATAATTGCCGCGGGGAAGAGAGCAGAGGGGGTTTCATGACTGAAGAGACGAGAAAGTCCGGAGCGAAAGCGTCAGCGCGCGATACCGTCGAAAGCATCTTCTCGCCCGGCGTGATCTGTCTTGGGCTGGCGTTAGGGTGCAACCTTTCGTGGGTCATGATGGCATTCCAAAGCCTGGGAATCTTCCACAACCAGCCAGATCCTGAAGCGGTGCTGGACGCTACCTATCTCATCTCCATCGTCGTCTCAATCGCGACGTACCTTGTCGTCGCAGCACTGCCAAAACGCTTCCGTGCATTCTCGGGCACGACCGCCGCAAACATCGTCTTCCCCGTCGGCGTGGCCGCGAGCACCGTCCTCATGTTCTTCGGCACGACCACCACAGCCGCGGGAACGGCCTGCATTGCAGCAGGTGGCGTGCTCTCCGGTATCTTTACCTCGTTGTTCATGATGCACTTCGGCATTTTGTTCAGCATGATGAAAACCAAGACCGTGGTCGCTATCGCGTCGGTCGGCTACGCGCTCTCGACGCTCCTGTTCTTCCTGTACCTCTTCTTCGGCTCGCTGGAGGCAACCGTGTTCTGCGCCAGCATGGCGCCCGTATCCGGCGTGCTGCTCACGCAGGGGACGAGCATGCTGCGGCTTCAGAAAAAACAGCCGATCGAGCCGCTTCCTGAGCAGATTCCACCCACGGACGCGGAAGACCGCCGCCAGCTGCGCGACTTGGTGCTCACGTTCTCATGCTGCATGCTGCTTTCTGGCTTCGTGTTTGAAATGGCGCGCACCATTTACGTACAAGTTGGCCAGTTCGCCACGCAGGACGTAACAACGTACGCGTTCACGCAAGGAGGCATAGCTAGCACGGTCACCATCGCGTCTATCGTCGTGACGCTCGCAATCCTGTCCTCCAACAGCGTGCGTGCCCCCGAAACATGCTACCGCGCATTCGTATTCTTCCTCGTGCTCGCCGCTCTCGTGCTGCAGTTGCCGATCGTGCTCCCGCAGACATCTGTTGCCTTCCCTCTCGCCGTGAATACGGCCTCGTTCCAATGCCTCAACATGATGATGTGGCCGCTTGTCTGCGGGGTGTGCAACCAGTACCTAGGCTCCTGCGTGCGCTCGTTCGCGCTGTTCCGCGCTGCATGGGCGGCAGGCCCGCTATTCGGCATGCTCGTAGGTCGGTGGCTGTGGATCAACATTGGGCTCACACACCAATCGGCGTTCTTCGCGTCCGCCACATGCGTGCTGCTGCTGTTCGTCATGAGCAATTTCGTGTTCACGGAGGCGAAGCTCTCCCGCGCGCTCAACATCCTGCCCATCGAACGTCGACGCCGCTTCCAGGACAAATGCCAGGCAGTCATCGAGCGCTACGGCCTGACCGAGCGCGAGGGCGAGATCATGACCATGTTCGCGAAGGGCCGCAACCTGCCTTACATCATGGAAGAACTTGTGCTGTCGAAGAGCACCGTCTCCACGCACCGTCAGCACATCTACAAGAAGCTCGGAGTCCATTCCGCCCAAGAGATGATCGACCTCATCCAGCGAACGGAGAAATAACCCCCGACGCTGGCCCGGAGCACGGCGGCTGGCGCCCTTGTTGTCTACGCGCAGACAACAAGGGCTCGGCAGCAATTTGCCTGCTGCCGAGCCCTCGAACGAACAGATGCCTTTTGCTCTTGGTTTCTTACTCTACGCTCACGCGCGGACCTTGCGGGGTGTCCTCGATGACGAGTCCGAGCTCTTTCATGCCATCGCGCACCTTGTCGGCAAGCTCCCAGTTCTTCTCCTTGCGCGCTTCCATGCGGCAGGCCAGCAGCACTTCGACCGCCTGCACCGGATTTGCGCCTGTATAGCCAGCCAGCTCCTTCGCCAGCGGAACGACTGCATCCGGATACGAGACCTCCTGCGCGCCGCCCATCATGATGCCGAGCACGCTCATGAGCTCCACGACCACCGCATGCGCCTGGCGCAGGCACGGCACGTCAGTGATGCTCACCGTCTTGCCCGCTACCTGGGCGTTCAGCTCGTTCACGAATCCGAAGACGATGCCGAGCGCACCGGCGGTGTTGAAGTCGTCGTCCATGGCGACGATGAATTCGTTGCGCGTTTCTTTCGTCTGCTTCATAAGCGGCTTCGTCTGGAGCGGGCTGGGGATGTCCTGCGCATTCTCGATGGCCCACTCCAGGTTCTTGACCGTGTTCTCAATGCGAGAAAGGCCCGCCTCGGCCTCGGCCAAACGCTCGTCGGAGAAATCAAGCGGGCTGCGGTAGTGGGTCTGCAGCATCAGGAAGCGCAAGACCTCCGGACGCGTGCGCTCCAACACGTCGCGCAGCAGAAGGAAGTTGCCGAGGGACTTGGACATTTTCTCGGAATTAATCTGCAGCATGCCGCCGTGAATCCAGTAGTTCGCGAACGTGCAGCCGCACGCCGCCTCGCTCTGTGCCACTTCGTTCTCATGATGAGGAAACACCAGGTCGGCACCGCCGCCGTGGATATCGAACGGAAGCCCCAGATACTTGCGGCTCATGGCAGAGCATTCGATATGCCAGCCCGGACGGCCTTTGCCCCACGGAGAATCCCAGCTCGGCTCGCCCGGCTTCGCGGCCTTCCATACTGCGAAATCCAACGGATCGCGCTTGCGGTCCTCAATGCCCTGGCCGTCAGCGCGCAGCTCGCGATGGCCGGACTCCATCTCGTCGATATTGCGGCCGGACAGCTTGCCATACTCAGGGAAGCTGCGGACGGAGAAATAAACGTCGCCTTCCACCTCGTAAGCGTGACCGCCTTTGATCAGCTCTTCGACCAGCTCGATCATGGCGGGGATTTCTTCGGTCGCCTTCGGGCGGATGTCCGGGTCCTTCACGCCTGCCTTATGCATGTCGTCGATGAACGCCTTCGTGTACTCTTCCGCAACCTCGGCGGCAGTGCGACCTTCTTCGTTCGCCTTCTTGATAATCTTGTCGTCGACGTCCGTGATGTTCTGCACGAACGTGACCTTGAAGCCGCGCCATTCCAGGTAACGGCGAATAACGTCGAAGGAAATGAACGTGCGCGCGTTACCGATATGGATGTAGTTGTACACGGTCGGGCCGCACACGTACATACCGATCTTGCCCAGCTCAAGCGACTGGAACTTCTCCTTCTGGCGCGTTTGCGTGTTGTAAATCTTGATCATGCTGCTCCCTTATTCATACCGCCCCGTGCGCAACGTCGCCGAAAAGCCGCACCGAACAATGCGCGGCACGACGGAGCCTACAGAGCCTTTATTGCTGATTTTTATCGCTGGTAGCTATTCTCGCACAATTGCACTCATTCGCACGGAAATGGCGCGAAGAGGACGACGGCCGCGCTTTCACGTCGAATGCGAAGCTCGCCTGTGAGCGGCATCGAAACAGCTCCGACTACCTGCGTGCCAGCATGCAGACCGCCTGCGCGCTTATGCCCTCCTCGCGGCCTTCGAATCCCAAGTGCTCGGTCGTGGTCGCTTTTACGCCCACGTTTTCGACTGGAATGCCCATTGCCGCCGCCAGGTTCTCGCGCATCTGCTCGCGGTACGGCGAAAGTTTCGGCGCCTGCGCGGCGATCACGCTGTCCACGTCCACGATTTCCCAACCGGCATCGCGCACAAACTGCGCCACGCGTTCCAAGAGCTTCAGGGAGTCTGCACCTTTGTACGCCGGGTCCGTGTCCGGGAACAGCTTGCCGATGTCGCCCCCGCGCACACCTCCCAGCAGCGCGTCCATAATGGCATGTGCGAGCACGTCTGCATCGGAATGCCCGTCCAAGCCCTGATGATGTGGAATATCTACACCGCCCAGAATAAGCTTGCGCCCCGGCGCGAACGCGTGCACGTCGTAGCCCAGTCCCGTGCGCAACGGGGGAAGGCCCTCGCGTCTTGCTTCGCCCATACTGCCTGCCTTTCAGCGTCTTGAACGCTCGAACACCATTGCCGGTTCATTCTACCGCAAGGGAAACCCTTCACGGCCGATGCGCAAAAGCGCGAGCAGGCGCACGTCAGGCGAGAACGAACGCTACAATGCAAGACAAGCCTGTGCGAGCAGCCTGGCACGACGCACCTTGCCCGCCATGCGATGCGCAAAGCAAGAACGCACCGGTTCGCATTGCCGGAATCCCACGAAACGCTGCCGAACAACACGCCCGCAGAAAGGAACCGCTATGACAAAG
The DNA here is from genome assembly GCA_018712955.1 of Candidatus Aveggerthella stercoripullorum. Lineage (GTDB taxonomy): Bacteria > Actinomycetota > Coriobacteriia > Coriobacteriales > Eggerthellaceae > Aveggerthella > Aveggerthella stercoripullorum. The sequence goes on along the minus strand of DVGB01000099.1, from coordinate 526 downwards.
CTGAAAGGTTTGAGCGAGGAGCAGGCAGCCCGCGTGACCATCGTCGACCATCCGCTTGTCCAGCACAAGCTGTCCATCCTGCGCAGCAAGGACACATCCTCCATGCAGTTCCGCCAACTTGTCAAAGAGCTTGCGCTCTTTGAAGGCTACGAGGCAACGCGCGACCTGCCCCTTGAAGACATCACGGTCGAGACGCCTCTCATGGAAACCACCTGCCACACGATTGCCGGACGCAAGCTTGCTATCGTCCCTATTTTGCGCGCAGGTCTGGGCATGGTCGAAGGCATGCAAGAGCTCATGCCCGCTGCCCGCGTGGGACATCTAGGCATGTACCGCGACGAGAACACGCATGAGCCGGTCGAATATTATGCAAAACTGCCCGCGGATATAGACCAGCGCGAGGTCATCGTCGTCGATCCCATGCTTGCAACGGGCGGCTCTGCCATCGCGGCACTCGGCTACTTGCGCCGCCAAGGCGTTGAGCGCATCAAGCTGGCAGTCCTGGTCGCCGCTCCTGAGGGGTTGC
>DVGB01000098.1 GCA_018712955.1 Candidatus Aveggerthella stercoripullorum | reverse complement strand
GTCACCTGCTACGGCGTCATCCGCGACGGACGCCTCGTGCGCGAGATGACCGCCGCCGAGGTGGACGCCGAGTGCGCCGACTACCTGAGCGTGCGCGCCGCCGAGCCCCAGCTCGCGCTCGCGCGGCTTTCGGACGCGTTCCCGGCCGCGCGCTTCTCCCTCATGCCCGGCGACGCCATCCGCGCCGAGGGCGGCGTCACGGCGGAGGCGGCGGGAGCGGCGCTCTCCCAGGCGGGCATCGCGGTGACCGAGCTCTACGTCCACGAGCGCGACATCGAGGAGCTGTTCGTCGAACTCATGGGGGCCGACCCCTCCATCCCCGCGCCCGACGCTGCGGCGTGGTCGCAGGCCGCGGGCGCCGAGCCGCCGCGCGGGTACGACGGAAGAGGGGGCGGTCGCGATGCTTAGCATGATTCGCTCGGAGCTGTACCGCATCGTCAAATCGCGCTACGCGATTTTCTACGTGATCGTCTTCTTCGTGATTGCCGCCGCGACTCCCTTCGCGCTGTGGCTCCACAACGTGTGGCCCGCCTTCGCGGAGACGGGGTTCGTGGAAGTGCCGGCAGAGCCTCTGCCTTCGCTGCAGCTTTACGGCGTGTCGTTCATGAGCGGTTCGTTCGTCGCCATAGGCGTGGGCGTCGCGGTGAGCGAATTCGTCGCGGAGGACTTCAAGTCCGGCTACGTGAAGAACCTTGTGCAGGCGCGGGGTGGGCGCGTGTCGTACGCGGTCGCCGTCGTGGCGTGCGCGCTGGCGACCGCCACGGCGACGACGCTGTTCGGGATGCTCGTTGTCGAGGGCGCGCTGCGGCTGCAGGGTTACGCTCCCGTCCAGCCGCCCGCCGCAGAGGCGTTGCAGTGGCTCGTCCAAGTGGTGCTCTGCTGCGCCGCGTACGCGACGGTGGCGGCGCTTATCGCGATTGTCACCAAGTCGGAGGCTGTTGCGGTTCTCGCGGCGATCTTCCTCGGGGGTGGCGCGGTCGAGTCCGTCTGCAAGCTCGTCCTCGCCAACATCCCCGGCATTCCCGTCGCGTTGCGCGACTGTCTGGACGGCTATCTCGCGACCGACCTGGCGACCCTCGCCCAGGGCGCCGTCTGCGATCCGATGGCCTACGTGCAGGCGGGCGCGACCGTCCTCGTCGTCGGCGCAGCGTGCGTGCTCGTCATGCGCCGCCGGAGCTTGGGCTAGGGGGTGCGTCATGGGGTTCACGAATCTTTTCAAGGCGATGGCGTTTCGTTTGGCGAAAAGTCGCATGACGTGGGCGTTTCTTGCGGCGTTCGCGGCGCTCGTCGTTGCGGGCGTGGTGTCTCTGAAGGCTCTTGGCTCGCTTGCGGCGATGGCGGCGGCCGTTTCCGAGACGAGCTCCGACGTCGCTTTGGGGCTTTCCGTCCTCGACTCCGCTTCGGGCGGGGTGAGCCTGGTCGCCGCGTGGCTCTTGCAGGTGTGGGCATCGGTCTCGGCGTATGCGCTCATCGCTGTGGCGGTTGCCCTTGTTTCGGGGAGCTCTGCGGTTTCCGCGATTGCCGGGCTGCTGCTCGGTGGCGCGGCGGTAGAGAACCTGCTGTATATCGCGCTTGGGCTTCTGACGGGCAGGCCCGATGAGGTGAGGCAAGTGTTCGACGGCTACCTCGCTGCGACGGTGTCGCAGCTTGGCTACGGCAACGTGCTGTCATGGGATGCTATGCTTCCCGTGTTGACGACGATCGTAATCGTCGCTGCGGCAGGGATGATGATCATGCGCCGGAGGCGTTTGGCGTGATTGGCCCTCGAGTTTCGGGCGGAATGGGTCGAGCGGCAGGCGGAAAGGAGGCGGAGCGGACATGGGATGGGTCGTGGCGATAGCGCTGGCAATCGCGTTGCTTTGCGCCGTCGTGCTCTATGAGCGCGAGCTCGGCTGTCTTGCTCGCTTTCTGCGCAGGCGCGACCGCAGCGCCAACGAGCGGGCGACGGTGTCATTCTCGACGCCCGGCATCTCGTCGGTTGCTGCCGCCGTCAATGGCGAAATGGACGCGCTGCGCGACGAGCGCGTCGTCCTCGGCGAGCGGCAGGAAGCGTTCCAACGCGACCTCGCCGCGCTCTCCCACGACATCCGCACGCCGCTCGCCGGCGCGCAGGGCTACCTGCAGCTTCACGAGCGCAGCGCCGATCCCGCCGAGCGGGAGCGATGCCTGCGCGAGGCGTCGTCGCGCCTTTCCGCCATGCGCGAGCTCACCGACCGGCTGTTCGACTACGCGAAGGCGGCCGACGCGGACAGCCCCTTCGCGTGTGAGCCGGTCGAGGTGCTCCCTATTTTGGCGGAGGTGCTCGCCGGCGCGTATCCGCAGTTCTCCGAGCGCGGCTGGGAGCCCGCCATCGACTTTGAGGACGACGGCGTGACGGTTCTCGCTGACCCCGAGGCGCTTTCCCGCGTGTTCTCCAACCTGCTCGCTAACGCGCTGCGCCACGGGGCTTCCGCTCCTGCGATTTCGCAGCGCTTTGTCCCGCCCGAAGGCGAGGAGGGGAGCAGCATGGTGGAGCTGGCGTTCTCCAACAGGGTGGAGGACGCGGGCGCCATCGACGCCGACCGCCTGTTCGAGCGCTTCTACCGCGCCGACGGCTCCCGCTCCGGCGGCGGATCGGGGCTGGGCCTCGCGATCGTCGCGAACCTCTGCAGGCGCATGGGCGGTTCCGTCGAAGCAGCGATTGACTGCGGAACTCTCTCCATCATCGTGCATCTTCCTGCTGCGGAGTGAGAAAAGGGACAGCCTCCTTCTTTCATTGGGCTTATTCCCCGGTGACAATGCTTTCCGACCAGCGTAGGAGCAGGTCGACGAGCTCTCGGCACTCGGTGTCGTCTTTCGGGCGATGGGTTTCCCAATCGCGGCCAATTTCGAGGATGCGCGCTTCTTCGCCCGCGAGCTGAGCGGCGATTTCGGCTTTCGTACGCGGGTAGACGCCCGTGCGGGAGAACTGCAGCGCCTGCAAGGTGAAGAACGCTCCCTTGAAGAGCGATTCCAAGATGCCGTCGGCAGCATCGCCGTCGAAGACGTAGGCGTGACAGGCGGCATGGTAGATTCCCGAAGCGCCCATGCGCGCTGCCTGCCGGGCATCGGCTTTCGTGAACGTTCCAGCATCGGGAAGCTCGCCGAAGAGGGCGTGCGTGTCGTGGTAGAACTGGAAGAGCTCGTGGCGCGGCCATGCGGCGAGCGCCCGTTCGGAGCCGACGAACCCGCAGGCGAGTTCGCTGTGCGGCATCGACTCCACGACGGCGCGGTAGCGTGCAAGGTCGTCAGCTCCTATGCGATCCAACAGCACCACAAGGTCGATATCGCTGCCTTCGCGTGCCTCGTCCCGCGCGCGGCTTCCCTGGAGCCCGACGAAGCGCAGTCGACTTCCAAACTCCGCCTGCAGCTTCTCTTTTGCCTCTTCCGCCCATGCAAATGCGTCCATGTTGTTTTCCCTTCTCGATTGCTAGAAGAAAGAATTCTGTGCCGCTAATCCTGTAATTCGGCCTCCAGCGCGAGGCGGCGCTTGATGGCGTTGCGGATGAGGAGTGCGGTGACGGCGAAGCAGGCGACGAATCCGATGACGAAGAACGCCATGCCGACGGCGACGTCGGCGATCCATAAGACGTTTTCGACGCCGACGATTTGAATCTCCGCCAGGATGCGCATTCCGCAGGTCAGGACTGCGAGGCATGCTCCGCACAGCAATGCCGTCACTGTAACGCATCCCCATGGAATGCGGTCGACGCATGATACCGCACTCGCATCAAGAGGGAATGCGACTATGTGGTGAGAAACAGGGCGGGCCCTTGTTCACGCAATCCATCACACATTGCTCGATGGCGCCCTCGTGCGTTTGTGGGGCAAAATGGCTTTCGGTAGAATCCAGCCGGTTCACGAAAACGTTGAGGAGAATCCCATGAAGTCGATATTGCTTGTCGGACAGTCCAACATGGCCGGTCGCGGTTACCTGGACGCCGTTCCCACCGTTTACAACGAGAACGCGTTCATGCTTCGCAACGGACGCTGGCAGCTCATGACCGAGCCTATTCACTTCGATCGGTCCGTCGCGGGCATCGGTCCGGCTGGCGCGTTCGCCGCCCTGTGGTGCCACGATCACCCGGGCGAGCAGATCGGTCTCATTCCGTGCGCCGAGGGAGGGAGCGCCATCGACGAGTGGGCGCCCGAGGGAACGCTCTTCCGCCACGCGGTGAGCGAGGTCCGCTTCGCGCTCGAGAGCTCGGAGCTTATCGGCATCCTCTGGCATCAGGGCGAGAGCGACGCGCATGAGGGCGGATATCGTACGTATCGCGAGCGACTGGCGGCCGTGGTTCGCGCGCTGCGTTCGGAGCTTGGTGCGGAAGGCCTGCCGTTCGTGGTGGGCGAGCTGGCAGATTTTCTGGGCAAAAGCGGATTCGGGCTCAGCGCGACGGAGTACGAGCGCATCAACGACGAGATACATCGGTTCGTCGAGGATGAGTCGGGGTGCTACCTCGTGTCCGCCGAGGGGCTTTCGTGCAACCCTGACGGCATTCACATCGATGCCGTGTCGCAGCGCCGCTTCGGGGTTCGCTACTATCGAGCGTTCGAGGGGCGTCGCAACGTGACTGCCGCCCTCCCGGACGAGGACGAGCTGCTCGAGGCTTGCATCAACCAGCATGCTCTTACGCGGACGGAGCAGCTGCACCTCGACATGACCGCTTTCGCGCAGGGGCACATGTCGTACGAGGAGCTTGCAGCGAGTTTGGGGATGTCGAGATAGGATATGAGAAAGAGGACTTTTCTCATCGGGTTGGCAAGGAGGCGGAAATGAAGGTCATGGATGCCCGCGAGATAGAAAAGCGCTTCGGCATCACGGATGAACAACTCGACGCATGGGAGAAAGATGCGTCGGAAGGCATTCTTCATGGCGAGCCTTGCGGCGAAGTTGTTGTCGGCAAGCAGCTTAAGTTTGGCGAGGAGATGCAGCGGGCATCGCGTAGGCTTTCGGAAGAGTAGGCCTTACTCCGCGAGCCCTCGTAGGTGGTCGCTTCGAAGCCTTTGTACTCCTTGACGTCGCTGGCGTCCTGCCCGGCTTTTCTCTCGTGAGGCGCTATCCGTTCGGTTGCCGTTAACAAGGCGCGCCTTTGCGCGCTGCTGTGTGCTCTGCACGGACGAGCGCAACGCAGGCTACTGCATGAGAGGGATTCTCGTGGGGTAGTCTCCCGTGAAGCACGCGTCGCAGAAGCCGTCATGGCAGGCGCTCGATACGGCACGGTGGAGCCCCTCGACCGAGATGAAGGCAAGCGAGTCAGAGCCGATCCACTCGTTCATCTGCTCAAGCGTCATGTTCGCGGCAATGAGCTGGTCGCGCGTGTCGGTGTCGATGCCGTAGAAGCACGGCCATTTCACCTCGGGGCTTACGATGCGCAGGTGCACTTCTGCCGCGCCTGCGTCGCGCAGCATCTTCACGAGCTGCTTGGAGGTGTTGCCGCGCACGACGCTGTCGTCGATGACGACAAGGCGCTTGCCCGCGATGACCGAAGGCAGCGGATTGAGCTTCAGGCGGATGCCGAGCTGGCGCATGGCCTGCGTGGGTGCGATGAACGTGCGTCCCACATAGCGGTTCTTCACGATGCCGTCTGCGTACGGAATTCCGCTTGCGGAGGAGTATCCGAGCGCGGGCGGCACGCCCGAGTCGGGCACGCCGAGCACGAGGTCTGCGTCCGTCGGCGCCTCTTCGGCAAGAATGCGGCCCATCGCGCGGCGGGCTTGGTACACGCTTTGCCCGTCGATCACGCTATCAGGCCGCGCAAAGTACACGTACTCGAAGATGCACGATGTGCGGCGGCCGGCTGGCACTCCCTGCTCGCTTATCACGCCGTCCCGGTTGAAGCGCACGATTTCTCCCGGCTTGACATCGCGCACGTATTCGGCACCAACGATGTCGAGCCCGCACGTTTCGCTCGACACGACCCAGCCGCGGTCATCGGGGAGCTTTCCGATGCACAGCGGCCGTATCCCGTTCGAATCGCGAAACACATAGAGGGACTCGGAGCTTGCGAGCACCATGGCGTAGGCGCCCTCGAGAAGTTCCATCGCGCGTCTGATACCGTCGCGCAGATGGTGCGTAGGCCTGGTGAAGAGGCCGATCGCCTTTGCGGCAATCTCGGAATCGGTATCTCCGCGCAGCTCGATGCCCTCCTTGGCAAGGCGGGCGCGCAGAGGGTCGGTGTTCACCAGCGTGCCGTTGTGGGCGAGCGCGAAGCGCTCGTGCGCGGGTACGTGCGGTTGCGCTGCATCCAGCGATGCCGTGCTGCCGCTTGTGGCGTAGCGCACGTGACCCACCGCGACGAATCCTCGCATCGCGGCGAGCGTCGCCTCGTCGAATGCCTGCGTTACCAGGCCGAGGCCCTTTGAGACGGCCACCGTTTTCCCATTGCCCACTGCGATGCCAGCGCTCTCCTGGCCGCGGTGCTGGAGCGCCTGCAGGCCGAAGCACGTCATGCGCGCCACATCCTCGCCCGGCGCGAACACCCCGAAAACGCCGCATGCCTCCTCAAGGCGATCGGGACGTTCGCCGGATGCGGTGGAAGTTGCCATTGCATTCTCCTTCGCTGGGTAGTCGCTTCGCGCTGCGAGCTGCGCCGATTGCCTCGCGATTGGCCGACGGTTCGCGCTCGTGCAATCGGAAGCTCGACGGCCAGCGACAGCGCCAAGCCGTTGCGGCGCATTTCGCACCACATCAATAAAGCGTTCGAATGTTGCGAACAGGTCACACGTTAGGACGAGCGTTAATACGCCTGAACGGATCGCTAGCATACGGCCGCTCGTCCCCTTGCAACAAGCTGATAACACGTTCGACGCTGCTCAGAAACACGATTGACGCTGACCGGAAACGCAATTGAAGCTGCTTGGAAACGCGATAGTTGCCAAGTTGAATCATCGGCATCCTATGCTCGTATGTATCAGGTTTCTCAGGCCAAAGGACGAGGAGGCCGATACATGTCAACGAAACCATCGCTTCGGGAAGGTGCCGTTCGCATCCCGTCAGGCTGTGCGATCGCCGGCATCATGGACAGAAGCGGCGAGCGCCACGACGGCACCGACATCATGGCGGCGATAGCTCTCATGCACGATCGATGCAACGGCCTTGGCGGCGGATTTGCTGCCTACGGCATCTACCCTGAGTACGCGGACCTCTACGCGTTCCACGTCATGTACGAATCCGCTGAGGCGCGTGCTGAAACCGAGGCATACCTCGGACAGTACTTTATGGCGGAGAAGCAGGAGCGCATTCCAACCGAGCCAGTGCAATCCATCGTGAACCCGCCCGATATCTGGCGCTACTTCGTGTTGCCACACCCGATGCGGCTCAACATGAGCGGGTTGGACGAGGCCGAGTACACGATGCGTCATGTGTTCCGCATCAATTCCTCGATTCCGGGCGCGTTCGTCGCGTCATCGGGCAAAAACATGGGCGCGTTCAAGGGGGTTGGCTATCCCGAGGACATCGGCGCGTTCTACCGGATCGGCGACTACAAAGCATGGCTGTGGACGGCGCATGGCCGGTTTCCCACGAACACGCCTGGCTGGTGGGGCGGTGCGCATCCGTTCACGCTGCTTAATTGGTCGATCGTGCACAACGGCGAGATATCGAGCTACGACGCGAACCGTCGCTACGTCGAGCAGTTCGGCTACGAATGTACGCTGCAGACAGACACTGAGGTCATCACGTACCTCTTCGACTTGCTCGTCCGGCGTCACGGGTTTTCCCAGGAGATGGCGGCGCATATCATGTGCGCGCCGTCGTGGGACGACATAGACCGCATGGAACCGGACCAGGCGGCGTTCGAGACGGCACTGCGCTGCGTGTACGGCAGCGCGCTCATCAATGGGCCGATGTCGGTCATCCTCGGCTCCGACGAAGGATTGCTCGCCCTCAACGACCGTCTGAAGCTGCGTGCTCTCATGGCGGGGGAGAGAGGCAGCATGGTCTACCTCGCTTCTGAGCAGGCGGCCATCGAGCTCGTGTGCCCCGAAGTGGAAAACATCCGCGCTATTGACGGCGGCGTGCCGTTCGTCGTGCAGCTTGACGAAGTGGCGCGTCGCAAGGCAGCGGAATCCCCTGAAAACGAACCCGGCGTGCAGAGTCCGGCATCGTTGTTCACCGGCGTCGCCCCTGCACAGGCGAAGCGGAAGGAGGCGTAAAGCCATGCTCGACTACTTGCTTCCGCGCTACAAGGTGCTGCGCGACGACGATCTGTGCATCCGCTGCGGCGTGTGCGAGCGCTCGTGCTCGAACGAGGTCCACCGCGTTGACGGCGAGCTTGATCGCGTAACGGCCAACCATGCGAAGTGCGTGAACTGCCAGCGTTGCGTTGTCATGTGCCCGACGCATGCGCTCACCATTGCGAAGTGGCCTCAGGTGAGCAACGGCTCGAACAACTGGACGCTCGAGACTATGCAGGACCTCGCCAAACAGGCACAGACGGGCGCTGTGCTCCTGTCGTCGATGGGCAACCCGAAGCCGTATCCCATCTACTGGGATCGACTGCTGCTCAATGCGAGCCAGGTGACCAACCCGTCTATCGACCCTCTTCGCGAGCCGATGGAGACGCGCGTGTTCCTTGGGCGTCGTCCCGATGTGCTGCGCGTGAACGAGCGCGAGCGCACGGTTATATCGAAGATGCCCCCGCAGTTGCGTCTCGACGTGCCGGTCATGTTCTCCGCGATGAGCTTCGGCTCCATCTCGCTCAACGCGCAGATGGCGCTTGCGATGGCGGCGGAGGAGCTCGGCACCTACTTCAACACGGGGGAAGGCGGATTCCACCAGGACCTCCGGAAGTACGGCTCGCATGCCATCGTGCAGGTCGCGTCGGGACGTTTCGGCGTGGACGTGGACTACCTCAATGCCGGCGCCATGGTCGAGATCAAAATAGGCCAGGGCGCCAAACCTGGCATTGGCGGGCATCTGCCGGGCGAGAAGATCAGCGCCGAGGTGTCGCGCACTCGAATGATTCCGGAAGGCGCCGATGCGATCTCGCCAGCGCCGCATCACGACATCTATTCCATCGAAGACCTGCGCCAGCTCGTCTACTCGCTCAAGGAGGCGACGCGCTACGAGAAGCCTGTTGCCGTCAAGATCGCCGCGGTGCACAACGTCGCCGCCATCGCGAGCGGCGTCGCGCGGGCGGGTGCGGACGTCATCGTGGTGGACGGCTTCCGCGGCGGCACGGGTGCCGCTCCTGCATGCATCCGCGACAACGTGGGCATCCCCGTCGAGCTCGCCCTTGCCGCCATCGATCAGCGCCTTCGCGAAGAGTCGATCCGCTCGAGCGTGAGCATTGTCGCAGCGGGCTCCATCCGCAGCTCCGCCGACGTCGTGCGTGCCATCGCGCTCGGTGCCGACGCGGTGTACTGCGCGAGCGCGCCGCTCATTGCGCTCGGGTGCCATCAGTGCCAGGACTGCTCGTCAGGAAAGTGCAACTGGGGTATCGCCACACAGCGTGACGATCTGGTTAGGCGCCTCAACCCGGAGATCGGCGCTGAGCGCGTGGTGAACCTTGTGCGCGCATGGAACCATGAGATCAAGGAGATGCTCGGCGGCATGGGGCTGAACGCCATCGACAGCCTGCGCGGTAACCGCGCGATGCTGCGCGGCGTGGGGCTCAACGAAAAAGAACTGTCCATCCTCGGTGTGAAGTATGCAGGGGAGTGATGTGCGGTGAAGAGGATTTATGCGCTCGAACGGTGGTGTATCGACTGTAGGCGCTGCGAAGTTGCCTGCCGCGCTTTCCATTCGAAGAGCTGCGATGCGGTGCGGGCGTACCGTGTTGAGGGAGATGATCCGAAAAACCGCATCTGGGTGGAAGGTGCGCGCACGGTGTCGCTCGCGCTGAACTGCCGCCACTGTGCCGATCCTGCCTGCGTGCAGGGGTGCATCTCGGGTGCGATGCAGAAGAGTCAGGCGACGGGCGTTGTCACGGTTGACCCGCAGAGATGCGTGGGCTGCCGAACCTGCGCGAGCCTGTGCCCGTTCGGTGCCGTGCGCATCGAGGAGGTGACAGGGCGCGAAATCGCCATCAAGTGCGATTTGTGCGGAGAGCGCCTGGGAGAGGCAGGGGAACCGCATTGCGTGGCAGTCTGCCCGAACCGTGCGCTCGTCTATGTGGAAAGCGAGGGAGGTTCGCATGAGTGAACGCATCGTCGACTACCTCGTCATAGGGAACTCAGCCGCAGGCGTCACGGCAGCCGAGCAGATTCGCGCGAACGACGCGCAGGGCAGTGTGCTCATCGTCGGCCGCGAGCCGTACGCGGTGTACGGGCGCCCGCTCATCTCGTATCTCATTGCAGGGAAGACCACGCGCGAGCGGCTGGGCTGGAAAGATTCCGGGTTTTACGACCGCATTGGGATCGAGTGCCTTGTTGGGCCTGATGCCGAGGTCGTCTCGCTTGATCCGGAGGCGCACACGGCAACGCTTGCTGACGGCAGCGTTGTGACGTACGGAAAATGTCTCTTGGCCACGGGGAGCATCCCCTTTACGCCGCCGATCAAGGGCTTGGATGGGCGCGAGAACGTGCACACGTTCTTTACGCTCGATGATGCCGAGGGAGTCTGGGAAGACGCGCGTCGTGCGCGCCAAGAAGCGGACGCCGAAGGCCGCTCCGCTCGCGCCGTTGTCATCGGGTCGGGCATGATCGGCCTTAAGGCCGCCGAGGCCATCGCCGGCTACGTGGACGAAGTCTGCGTCTTCGAGCTGGCAGACCGCATCCTGCCCGCCGCGCTCGACGCGCAGGGGTCGGAGCTGCTCCAGCGCTTGCTCGATCGCCACGGCATCATGTGCCGACCAGGCCTGTCCGTCCAGGAGGCCTGCGGGGACGGTCGGCGCGCAACGTCGGTCATCCTCACGAACGGAGAGCGCACACCTTGCGATTTTATCGTTGCCGCGGTCGGCGCGCGTCCGAACTCCAAGCTTGCGGTCGATGCAGGCGCGCAGCAGGGACGCGGCCTTGTGTGCGGTCCCGATCTCCAGACGAGCCTGCCTGACGTGTACGCCGCGGGCGACCTCGTGCAGGTGACCGACGTGCTCACTGGCGACGAGCGCCCGCTTGCGCTGTGGCCGAACGCGGTGGAGCAGGGGGCGTGCGCGGGCCGTTACATGGCAGGCGCCCCCGATGCCGAGCCGTTCGACGGCGCATTCGCCGTGAACGCGGTCGACTTCTTCGAGACCTCGCTTCTGACCGCGGGCGTTATCAACCCTCCCGAGGGAGCGGGCTATGAGACGCTCGCGCGCCAAGAGAGGGATTCGTACGTGAAGTTCGTCATGAAGGACGGGCGCCTGTGCGGCTACATCCTGCTCAACAGGCCCGACAACGCCGGCGTGTACACGGCGCTGATCAAAGATAAGACGGAGCTCTCGGCGTTTCCTGAAGAGGCGTTTCTTGATATGCCGCTCGAGAACCTCGATTTTTCTCGCGACGATCGGTGGAAGCGCCTGCATGCGTTCTACCCGTCGTGTTTGGACGATCGCGGATGGAAGGAGACGCGATGAGCGAGGAGACGCACAACGGTGCCGTGGAGCGCGTGGTGCTCGAGACCAAGCATTTCGCCGAGGCGAACGAAGCGGTGCGCGCGGCGTTTGCCGACGCGGACACGGTGGTCATCGAGCGCGTGTTCGCCCAGCGCTACCTCGGCTGCGCGATGCCTGAGGGCAAGCGGCTCGAGATTCACGGCGTTCCCGGCAACGACCTTGCCTGCTACATGGACGGCGGGTTCGTCGAAGTGTTCGGCAACGCCCAGGACCAGGTGGGCAACACCATGAACCAGGGGTGCGTGGTCATCCATGGCCGCTGCGGCGATGCGCTTGGCTACGGCATGCGCGGCGGGCGCATCTTCGTGCGCGATAGCTGCGGGTGGCGTGCCGGCATCCACATGAAACAGTGCGGCGAACGCTGCCCGGTGCTCGTTATCGGCGGGGACGCGGGCAGCTTCCTGGGCGAGTACCTTGCAGGAGGCGTCATCGTGCTGCTGGGGCGTGCGGGCGAGTACCTTGCCAGCGGCATGCACGGCGGCGTGGTCTACCTGCGTCATCGCCTTGAGGAGGCGGACGTGCACGAAGGCCTCGTGCAGGAGCCTGTCGCCGAGGAAGACCGGGCGTTTCTTTCGGAAGTGCTTCGAGAGTACGCCGGCTATTTCGCGGACGAGCTGCCCGAGCCGATCGACACGACAGGAGAAGGCTTCTGGCGCCTGCGCCCTGCTTCGTCCAGGCCGTACGCCAGCATGTACGCCAACTAGCCGAAATACCGCCGCGCCGCCCCGTGCGCGGGCGGCGGGAGCGGAACACCACGCGCAAGACCGCGCGAACGGGCGCGGTCGCTACGTACGTCCAGCGCGGACAGAAAGCGAGGAATGGCCATGACCGACATTTCAGGAATCTACGGATCGATGGTGTTCGACGAGCACACCATGCAGGAGCGTTTGCCGAAGGCGACCTACAAAAGCCTGCTCAAGACCATAGAGAAAGGACAGCCGCTCGACCTTGAAGTCGCCAACGTCGTTGCCCATGCCATGAAAGAATGGGCTATCGAGCGCGGAGCCACACACTTTGCGCACTGGTTCCAGCCGTTGTCGTGCGTCACTTCGGAAAAGCACGACGCCTTCTTGGAGCTCACGGGCGACGGTCGCGCCATCATGAGCTTCTCGGGCAAGGAGCTCATCCAGGGCGAGCCCGACGCGTCGAGCTTCCCGAATGGCGGCTTGCGCTCCACCTTCGAGGCGCGTGGCTACACCGCATGGGACCCGACGAGCTACGCCTTCGTGAAGGACGAAGTGCTCTGCATACCCACGGCGTTCTGCAGCTACACGGGCGAGGCCCTCGACAAGAAGACCCCGCTTCTGCGCTCCATGCACGCCATTGACGAGCAGGCGAAACGCGTGCTTTCCCTGTTTGGCGAAACGCCCCAGCGCGTGATGACCACCGTCGGCAATGAGCAGGAGTTTTTCCTGATCCCGGAGGACGACTACGCGCGCCGCGAGGACTTGGTGCTCACGGGTCGCACGCTCTTCGGCGCGCCACCGTGCAAGGGCCAGGAGCTGGAAGAGCACTACTTCGGCGCCATCCGCCCCACGGTGAACGAGTTCATGAAGGAGCTCGACGAGGAGCTGTGGAAGCTCGGCGTCTCCGCCAAGACGAAGCACAACGAGGTGGCGCCCGCCCAGCACGAGCTGGCTCCCATCTTCACGAACGCGAACCGCGCTGTTGACGAGAACCTGCTCACCATGGAGATGATGCGACTTCTTGCCAGCCATCACGGCCTGGTGTGTCTGCTGCGCGAAAAGCCGTTCGAAGGCATCAACGGCTCCGGCAAGCACAACAACTGGTCCCTGTCCGCGGACGGCAAAAACCTGCTCGATCCAGGCGAGAGCCCTATGGAGAACCTGCGGTTCCTCGTGATCCTCACGTGCATCATCGCGGCGGTTGACGACTGCCAGGAGCTCCTGCGCATGTCAGCCGCCTCGGCGGGCAACGACCATCGTCTCGGCGCGAACGAAGCGCCGCCGGCCATCGTGTCCGTCTTCCTCGGCGACGAGCTGGGCTCCATCGTGGACGCGCTCATCGCTGGCGACGAGTACACGAGCGCTGAAAAGGTGTCCATGGACCTGGGCGTCGACGAGCTGCCGAGCTTCCTTGTCGACAACACAGATCGCAACCGCACGAGCCCCTTCGCCTTCACCGGGAACAAGTTCGAGTTCCGTATGCCCGGCTCCCACGTGAACCCCGCGGACTGCAACATGGTGCTCAACACCGCGGTCGCGAAAGGGTTCAAAGACTTCGCCGACGCGCTGGAAGGCGCAACGGGCGAGGAGTTCGAGGCTGCCGCGCTTTCCTACATCAAGCAGAGTCTGAAGGCACACCAGCGCATCGTCTTTAACGGCAACGGCTACTCCGAGGAATGGGAAGCGGAGGCCGCGCGCCGCGGCCTGGCGAACAACCGCACCACCGCTGACGCGCTGCCGTGCTACGTGGCCCTGGAGAGCATCACGCTGTTCGAGACCATGGGGGTCATGAGCGAGCCTGAGGTGTGCAGCCGTTACGAAGTGAAGCTTGAAAAGTACAACAAGCTCGTGAACATCGAGGCACGCGTCATGCAGCGCATGGCGCACCGCACGTACCTTCCGGCCATCAACGCGTTCGCCCGCGAGACCGCGGAGGGGCTGCAAGCGTTCAAGGCGGCCTCGCCGTCGGGCAAGGTACGCCAGCAACAGAGCCTGCTGGACGCGCTGCTTGAAGGCATAGACCGCATCGACCTAGCGCTTTCGGCCATGGAAGCGCGCATGGACGAAGCCTGCGCCATCGAGGACCAGCAAGAACGCGCGAACCACAACGCCCACGTGCTCCTTCCTGCCATGGAACGCTTGCGTGCCGAGGTGGACGCCGTGGAAGGCATCGTCGGACGCGACCGGTGGCCGGTGCCTTCGTACAACAACATGCTGTTCTACGTGTAAGGGGTTCCGCCCGTCTGCTGGCGGGCGGAACGATCGCCGCGTTCAGGTTTTGCCGGGAATGCGGCTTTGCCGCTGTCAAGAAAACAATCGAAAGGACGCTGATGAAAATCGAATTCGTCAAGATGCACGGGCTTGGCAACGACTTCGTGTTCATTGAAGACCTCGGTGACGAGCTCGATCTTTCTGCCGAGCAGGTGGAGCGCCTGTGCGATCGGCACTTCGGAATCGGGGCGGACGGCGTCATCGTCGTAAAGCCGGCGGACGACGCGTCCTGTGATGCGCGCATGCACTACATCAATGCGGACGGCACGCTCGCGCAGATGTGCGGCAACGGCGTGCGCTGTTTCGCGAAGTACCTCGTCGATCGGCGCAATGTGGATCCGGCGGCACACAGCCTGTGCGCGCAGACGCTTGCAGGCCCGCGAGAGATTGGCTTCGAGATCGATGAAGCAGGCTGCATGACAAGCGCGACGGTCGACATGGGCGCTCCCATCATCGACCCGAGCCTCGTGCCCACGAGGCTCGAAGCAAATGCGCGCACGGACGGGGGCAATCCTTTCGTGCGCGAGGCGCTTGCCGACTCTCCCTGGGGCGCGTTCCGCTTCACGTGCGTTTCCATGGGAAACCCCCACGCCGTGTGCTTCATTGACGATTTCTCGGCGTTGCCTGGCGACTTGTTCCTGAACGCCGATGGCAGACGGCTTGCAACGCTTGACCTCGCCCGCGTAGGAGCGTTCTTCGAGTCGAACGCGCTCTGGCCGGAAAAGACGAACGTCGAGTTCGCTGTCGTATCCCCAGACGGGAGGCGCATCGACATGCGCGTGTTCGAGCGCGGGTGCGGCGAGACGCTCGCATGCGGCACGGGGGCGTGCGCAACCGCCGTCGCAGGCGCGCTCACGGACCGCGCCCCTCGCGAGACGGACGTGGCGCTTCTGGGAGGAACGTTGCATATCCGCTGGTCGGATAGCGGACATGTGTTCATGACCGGCCCTGCTGCTGAGGCGTTTCGCGGCACGGTCGACGTGCCCTGAAGCACGAGAAGAAAGAAAGGACGATATTCGTGAGAACCTCACGCTGCCTTGACAACCTGCCCCCGTACCTCTTTGCGCGCATTGATGCGAAGCGCGCCGCTATCGAGGCCACTGGCGCCGACGTCATCTCGCTCGGCATCGGCGATCCCGACATGCCGACGCCGGAGCATGTCGTAGACGCCATGGCGCGCGCTATCCGCGACCCGAAGAATCATCGCTATCCCGATTACGCTGGGTCGCCCGAGTTTCGCCGCGCGTGTGCTGACTACATGAGCCGCCGCTTCGGCGTGAGCGTCGATCCCGAGCACGAGGTGCTGGCCCTCATCGGAAGCAAGGAGGGCATTGCTCACCTTGTTACCGCGTTTGTCAACCCGGGCGAATACGTGCTTGCGCCGTCAATCGGCTACCCGGTCTATGCGGGCGGCGCAACGCTCATGAGCGCGAACGCGTACTTCATGCCCATGAAGGAGGAAAACGGTTTTCTGGCGGACTTCTCGAACGTCCCTGCGGACGTGCTTGCGAAGGCGAAGATTATGTTCATCGGCTACCCGAACAATCCGACGGGCGCCGTGGCCACTGAGGAATACTTCGACCGCGCCATTGCGTTCTGCCGCGAGCATGGCCTGCTGCTCGCGCACGACAACGCCTACTGGGACATCTGCTTCGACGGGTACCATGCGCCCTCCATCCTCGAGCGACCAGGTGCCAAGGACGTGTGCATTGAGTTTTTCAGCCTCTCGAAGCCTTACAACATGACGGGCTGGCGCATCGGCTGGGCGTGCGGGAACGAAACTGCCGTGCAGGCGCTCGGCACGGTGAAGAACAACCTCGATTCCGGCCAGTTCACCGCCGTGCAGGAAGCGGCCATTGCCGCCCTTTCGGGCCCGCAGGACTGCGTGGAGGAGATGCGCTGCATCTACGAGCGCCGTCGCGATGAGATCGTGGGGGCGCTGCGCGGCATCGGCATGGAGTGCAATGCGCCCAAGGCGACCATCTACGTGTGGGCGAAGGTGCCCGAGGGCGAGACGTCGGAGTCGTTCGCGACGAAGCTCCTTGAGGAAGCGCACGTCGTGGTGACGCCGGGCAACGGCTATGGGCCGGATGGCGAGGGTTTCATCCGCATCTCGCTCACGACGCCGGATGACAAGCTGCTCGAGGCGGTGCGGCGTATCGAGCAGCTTCGGCAGTAGCAAAGGCGTCGCAGAGAGCTTTCTCCCGTGGGAAGGCACAATAAGAGCCTCCGCTTGCGAGCGGAGGCTCTTATTGCGAGCGGGGTAGGGTGCAGGCGAGTGGGAGGCGCGCATTACGCGTTCGGTGCGCCAGCGTGCGTGCTGCGAGGCCTTTTGCGGTTGACGAAGTAGATGCGGTACCACAGAAGGAACATTGCAACGATCCATATCTTGCGAGAGCGATCGGCGCCGGCACGGTGCTCTTCGAGCAGGCGGAACAGTTCCTCGATGTTGAAGAAGCGGCCTGCCTCTGGCTTGCGAACAGCTCTCGCATCGTCTCGTAATACCGGTCCTCTCGCAGCCAGCTGGCCAAGGGGACGGGGAACCCGAGCTTCTCCTTCTGCGCCCAATCGTGCGGAATCGTGCGCTCTGAAGCTTGGCGCAGGGCAATCTTCGTCTGGTGGTCGCTCACCTTCTGCGGGGTTGTCACCGTGGCGGCGATTTCGAAGACGCGTCGGTCGAGGAACGGCACGCGGCTTTCGAGCGAGTGGGCCATCGCCATCTTGTCTGTCTTGAGCAGGATGTCGCCCACGAGCCAGAATGCGAGGTCGACGTGCTGCATGCAGCCCGTGTCGTCAAGGCCCAAATCGCGCGCCTCAGCGTACGCGCCCGCAACGATTTCCTGCGGCGTGCGAGCGGTCGGCATGCGCTTGAGCAGCCGTTTCGCCTCCTCGTACGTGAACGCAGCGCCGTTGGCGTTAGTGTAATACCAGTCTTCGACGCGCTCGCTTGCCCGTTCGAGGTAGTTTGCGCCGCGTACGCCCGCGCGCCGCATGACGTGCGATGCACTACGAAGCAGGCCCTTTGGCGCCCAGTCCACCTTCGCGTTCGCAAGCGGCGTCTGGTAGATGCGGTAGCCGCCGAACAGCTCGTCGGCGCCCTCTCCGGAAAGCACTGCCTTCACTTCGCGCGCGGCGATCATGTCGACGAAGTAAAGCGCCACAGCGCTCGGGTCGGCAGAGGGCTCGTCCATATGCCACTGCACTGTCGGCAGCACGTCCCAGTACTCCTCTTCGGAGATGTGCATGCTTGCGTTCGCGATGCCGAGCGAATCGGCGAGCTCGCGCGCCCACGACACCTCGTCGCGCTCGCCCTCGTATTCAGCGAACCCGACGGTGAACGTGTGGATGGCAGGGTTCTCGTTCGCGAGGCATGCCGCGAGGTAGCTCGAGTCGATGCCGCTTGAAAGAAACGACCCGACCTCCACGTCGGCGACGTTGTGGTAATGCACCGAGTCGCGCACGGCGGCGTCGATGGCATCCGCCGTGTCGGCGAGCGGTCGGCTTTCATGAGGACGGTAGGAGGGGCACCAATAGCGGCGTTCTTCTATGGACCCATCCGCGCGCACCTTCATGCAGTGGGCAGGGGCGAGTTTGAAGACTCTCTTGAAGAATGTCTCCGGCAGTGCGGAGAACTGGAACATAAGGTACTGCTCAAGCGCCTCTTCGTTGAGCTCGCGGCTATAGGCGGGGTGTTCGAGGATGCATTTGATCTCGGAGGCGAAGACGACCTGCGCACCGTGCGCGCTTTGCACGACCGTGTAGTAGAACGGCTTGATGCCGAAGGGGTCGCGCGCGCAGAAGAGCTCGCGCTCGGCGCGGTTCCAGATGGCGAATGCGAACATGCCCCGCAGGCGGTCGAGCACGCCCTCTCCCCAGGCGAGGTAACCGGTGAGCAGCACTTCGGTATCGGAGCTCGTCTCGAACGCCCAGCCGTCTGCGGAAAGCTCGGCGCGCAGCTCTCGGTAGTTGTAAATCTCACCGTTGAACACGATGGCGAAATCGCCCTTCGCTGCCATGCCCTCCGCGCTCTCGCGCGGGGTTCCGTTCGCATCGCGTGCCGGGGACGTCACGCGGGCGGCGCGCTCTCCCGTCGCTCGCACCATCGGTTGGAAGCCGCCCTCGAGGTCGATGAGCGAAAGCCGCCGATGCCCGAGCGCGATGCCGTCGTCCAGGTAGCGTCCCTCGCCGTCTGGGCCGCGGTGCGCCATGACGGCGCACATCGCTTCGAGGGTGCGCTCGTTCTCGGTGTTTTCCGTCGCGCCGGTAAACCCGCAGATGCCGCACATGCGCGTGCCTCCTTCGTGTGCCGTTCTCGCTCTTCTTCCATCTTGGCATGCGTCGGTTTCGCGGCGGTAACGCCCTGTCTTTGCACGCAAGCTCACCATGCGGTTGTGCGTCGGGGTCGCGCGTGCGTGCGGCATGCCTGAACGATGCATTCGATCTGTATAGACTGCATTCGTGCAGTTCTTATATCCGGAGGTTTGGAGGCTTGCTACCATTTGGTTAACAGGAAAGGTGCTCTTCCTCCGAAGCGGCAGCGAACCGGCGTGGAGGAAAAGGCCGAAGAAAAAAAGAGGCCCTCATGGCGAAGATCTCCCAAGGCGAGAATGGGCTGCTCATCGACGGCGAGCCGCTCGATCCGAACGGCATCCAAGAGCTTTCTGACGAAGAGCTCGAAGCAACAAGCGGCGGCGTCAAGATCTACACGAAGCAGGAGAATCACTGGTGGGGCGATAAGTACATCTACCTCGTGTGCGGCGCGTGCGGCGGTGCCGACTGGACCGTTTCAGGCTGGTACGACATCAACAAGCTCTATGTCACGTGCAACAACTGCGGCAGGGAGTCAATCGCTACGATCGCGACGTAGGTCCCAGCGTTTTGTTTCCGGCATGACCAACTCGCCGTTTCGAGGCGACGCACCCGAAGCAACCACCGCACATTACCTTGCAAGGAGACATCATGGTACAGATCACGAAAGGCGAGCACGGCTTGCTTGCCGACGGTAAGCCCATCGACGAGAGCTCGTTTGCCGAGCTTTCCGACGAAGAGCTCAAGCAGACGTCAGGCGGCATCACGGTAATCCAGCATTTCGACGGTAACAGCGTCTTTCCGATGAGGAGATGGCCCTTTCCGACGAGGAGCTGGCCGCTGCAACCGGTGGAGTAAATCGCCTGGCCGGCGGGCGCGCTGCTCTGCGGCATCGTGACGCTGCTCTGGGATGCGTTCGGGAAAAGGGAGTGAAGCCGTTTGCTCGCGCGTCTTTCGTTGGACACGCGCGCTGCCCTATACGCTTCGGTTGAGCGTGCGGTAGCGGTGCGGGGTCATGCCGAAGCGTTCCTTGAACGCTTCCGAAAAGCTGCCTTGTCGCGAGAATCCAACGCGCGCCGCCACGGCGGCGATTGAATCGTCGGTGCTGGTCAACAGCTCGCAGGCGCGCTCCATGCGGCGATCGCGCACCCAGCCCATGGGGGTCGTGCCCTCTGCGTTGCGAAACAGGCTCGCGAGCTTGCTCGGGCTTGTGCATGCGGCGTGGCAGAGGTCGCCAAGCTCGATTGCATCTTCCAGATGCTCGCGCGCAAACGCGCAGGCGAGGTTGAGCGATGTGCGATCGACGGCGCGCATCCGCGGTGCGCCACCCTGCGTGTTCTCCTCGTGCCAGTCGACGACGAGTGCGCAGGCTTCCGTTACTTTGCAGCGGTAATACGCTTCGGCGACGGTGCGCGAGAGCCGCGCCGCTTTGATCTCGTCGAAGAGGCGGGAAAGCGCAGGTATGCGGTACGTGCCGTCGAGGCGCGCGATCGCCGTTGTGAGCGTGACCGGATCGGTGCCGATGGCGCGCGCCATTCCGGTGGCGCTTTCGGGGAGAAGGGAGATGCTCGCAACGGTGAGGCGCTCCCCGGGCGGCACGACCTCGCGGCACATGCCCGCACGCCACGCATAGCCAAGCAGCGTGCCCGTTTCCCACCCGTCTTCTATCCCGAGAAGCGGCGCGAAGTACGGAATCATGCTGCGCCCATAGCTGCCGAAGCAGAAGAAGTTCGGTACGACGGCTCCGAACGACACGGTTTCGGCGAAGAGGAGGTCGAACACGGCGATCGCCGCCGCATCGTCTATCGCGAGATACCAGTACGACCCGTGCCCGTATGCGGGGTCGATCATCCACGCGCGCCCGCATTCGCGCTCGCCGCCGCCTTCGACTTCTACGCCGTGCATGTCGGCTATCTGGGGGAGGAATATCGCGTCGATTCTTTGGCTGGAACGCGCCGCGGCGTTTGATCCGCTCGAATCTTGGTTGTCCGGCACCGTCTTGCCGCCCATCTCCGGCCTCCTTTCGTATCAGATAGCGCTTGGCTGTCGTTTCGGCGTGATCGAGCGGGTTTCGGCTGGATCGTTGGAAAAACGCTTGAGAAGCCGAAATGCCCTCGTGATCGCTAACATGTTATCCATGGCTAATTTTAGTGAACAGATTTTCGGCGCGCAAGGGGAGGGCATGTCGGCTGAACCAGACGGTCGCCGTGCTTCGATTCGCTCAGCGATGCCGGAAGAGCGGGCAGGCGACGAAGATCACGTCGCGCGCACGATTGCGACGGATACCCCAGGTGCGCTGTCGTTGCGACGACTCGATCCGCGCGTGTCGATCGCTATCCTCGTCCTCATCAACGCCACGGCGTTCACGCCGCGGCTTGTCGTCGGGCAGATCATGATGGTGGTGCTGTGTGCTGCGGTGGCGGTGTGGTGCGGACGCGCCGCTTCGGCGGTGAAGTGGTGCGCCGCTTACGCCGTCGTCATGGCTGCAGGGTATGCGTTTCTTCTGTTCCCGAACGCTGCCGCCGCGTCGTTCGCGACGATGATCGTGATGGTTCGCTGCGTGTTCTGCGTCGGGATGTTCGCCTCCACGATGATCGCGACGACGCGCGTCGGCGAGCTTGCCTGCGCGCTCCAGCGCGCGCATCTGCCGCGCCATGGCATCATCGCGGTGTGCGTTGCATTGCGCTTTTTCCCGACGATGGCGGGCGAGTTCCGCGCGGTCATCGAGGCGCTGCGCGTGCGCGGCATGGCGATCACGCTGAAATCGATTGTCACGCAGCCGGTGCGCGTTATGGAGAACCTGCTCGTGCCCGTCATGAGCAGGTTGTCGATCGTCGCCGACGAACTGTCGAACGCCGCGGTCGTGCGTGGCATGGACTCTTCCCGACCGCGCACGTCGTATTACGACTTGCGCTTGCGGGCGGCAGACGTCGTTTTCTTGGTGCTATTCGCGGCAACGGCGGCGGCGCTGCTTCTCTCGAAGTTCGGGGTGATCGCATGAGTGCGTCCGGCAGCGCGATCGAGTTTCGGGAAGCGGGGTTCTCTTATGCGTCCACGGCGGGCGCCGCGTCGGTGCACGGCGTGTCGTTCGCGCAGCGCGAGGGTGAATGCGTCGTCGTGACAGGTCCGTCCGGCTGCGGCAAGACGACGCTTGCGCGCATGGTGAACGGGCTTATTCCCGCCGTGTACGCGGGCGAGGCGGAAGGTTCGGTGCGCGTGTTCGGCCGTGCGATCGCCGATTGGGAGATGGACGATCTGTCATGCGCGGTGGGCAGCGTGTTCCAGAACCCGCGCAGCCAGTTCTTTAACCTCGACACCACCTCCGAGATCGCTTTCGGCTGCGAGAACATGGGCGTCCCTCGCGACGAGATCGTCCGTCGCATCGCGTCGACAACGTGCGCGCTGGGCATCGATCATCTGCTCGAACGCGACATCCGCGCCCTTTCCGGCGGGGAAAAGCAGCTTGTCGCCGTCGCCTCAGTTTATGCGATGGATCCGTCCGCGTTCGTCCTCGACGAACCCACCGCCGCGCTCGACGTGCGCGCGATGCTGCGCTTGCGCGACGCGGTCGCGCGGCTCAAGGCGGCGGGGAAGACGGTCCTCATCGCCGAGCATCGCCTGTGGTGGCTGCGGGGAGTGGCGGATCGCATCGTGCTCATGCGCGACGGAGCGGTCGTGGCGGAGATGACTGCCGATGAGTTCGCGGAGATGCCCGCAGAGGCGCGCAGGCAGCGTGGGCTGCGCGCATGGGGTATCGAGCAGGTGGAGCCGCGCGCGAGGGCAGCTGTGCGCGAGAAGTCGGAAGGCCGCAACGAAGGCGCGCCGGCGCTCATCGTGCGCGGGCTCACGGTTCGCTACGGCAGAAGCGGTCCTTTCGTCGTGAGCGACTGCGACTTCGACGCTGCCGCGGGGCGAGCGGTGGCGCTCGTCGGGCGAAACGGAGCAGGCAAAACGACGTTCGCGCGCTGCCTCGCGGGTCTTCATGCGGAGGCGGCGGGCGAGATTCGCATCGAGGGCGCGGCGCTCGGGCCGCGCAAGCGTGCGGGTCGCGTGTTCCTTGGCATGCAGGAGAGCGGCTACCAGCTGTTCAGCGACACGGTCGAAGGCGAGCTGCGTCTCGCGCTCGACGCGCGTCGTGCGCACAAGGCGCCAGCGGCAGGGGGAGAAGGGCTTGATGACGTCAAGGAATCGGAAGCCGCCCTCATCGAGGCCGCGCTCGCGAACTTCGGCCTCGAGAATTTGCGCGACCGGCATCCGCTCTCCCTTTCGGGCGGCCAGCGCCAGCGCCTCGCTATCGCCGCCGGGTCGCTGCAGGGATCGCGCGTGCTCGTGCTCGACGAGCCGACGAGCGGGCTCGACCTTGCGAATATGGAGCGCATCGCCGCCGAGATCGACCGGCTCAAGACAGCGGGACACTGCATCGTCGTCATCACGCACGACTTCGAGTTCGCATGCGCCACATGCGACGAAATAGCCCATTTCGAAAACGGCCGCATTGCGGAGCGCTTCGATCTCACGCCGTCGACCGCGCCCCGGGCGCGGACGCTGTTCGGATTCGACTGATCGTGCGCCGCACGGCGCGGGCGCCGCGTTGCGCATTGGACGGCGTTTTCAGACGCTGACCTCATCGGTATCGACTGCCTCACGAAAGGAGACGTTTCACATGGTAACGGCGGCATCGGCCCAGGGGAGCGCGAAGCTCCAGGGCAAGGACTTCATCTTCATCGCGATCTTCGGGCTTCTGCTCTTTATCGTGTTCTTCGCGTTCGCGATGATTCTCGGCATGAACGCGAACACGTTCTGGTTCACGCACGCCATCGGCGCGATCCCGGGCGGTATCGTGTGGATGTACCTCGCCGCGCGCGTGCCGAAGCCGGGCGCGGCGATCGTCATGTCGGTTATCGTGGCGGTCGTGGGCCTGTTGCTCGGCATGTTGTGGACAGGTCCGGCGGGTATCGTCGTGGGCGGCGTGCTGGCGGAGATTATCATGACGGCGGGCAAGCGATCGAAGGCGGCGGTCATCGCGGCGTTCGCAGTGTGGACGCTGTGCTTCTGGCTCGGGCAGGAGTCGATGGTGTTTCTCGCGGGCGGTTCCTACGTCGACATGGTGGTTCAATCGGGCATGAGCCGCGAGTACGGCGAGACGCTCGTCGGGTTCATGCAGAGCCCCCTCATCATCGTGGCGGGCGTCCTGTGCGTCGTCGGCCCGATCGTCGGCGGTCTTCTCGGGTCGAAGATCTTCAACAAGCACTTCGCGCGCATTGCCGCGTAACAGGTTGCTTTTCCCTCTTCAAGCTGCCGCTCCGGTTTCGGGGTGGCAGCTTCTTTTTTCTGTGAAATCGTTCGCATGCATCGTTGCGGAATGATTTTTCCGGTGAATCGCTACATTGTTATCCATATATAACACTCAACGAGAAACGGAGAGGTGCGGAATGGAAGGAAGGCGAGATCAACGCGCGTCGAAGAACCGGCAGCGCAACCCCATCATGCGACTGCTCGATTTCGCTGGCGGCTACAAAAAGCTCACGATCCTCGGCTGCGTGCTGTCGGGTGTGAACGCGCTGTGCGCCATAGCGATGCTCGTGTGCGTGTGGTTCGTGCTGCGCGACCTCATCGCGGTGGCGCCTGACTGGTCGGCGGCACCAAACGCGACGGGCTACGGCATCGCGGCGTTCGCGTTCGCGCTTGCTGGGCTCGTCATCTACTTCGCGGCGCTCATGTGCACGCATCTTGCGGCGTTCCGCACGGCGACGAACATGCGCGCCGCCGCCCTCGAGCACCTCTCCCGTGTGCCGCTCGGATACTTCGACGCGCATGCGACCGGAGAACTGCGCCGCGTCATCGAGGGGGCGACCGGGCTTACCGAGGGCGTGCTCGCGCATCGCTTCCCCGATTTCGTGGGCGCGCTCGTCACGCCCGTGGCGTACCTCGTTGTCATGGCTGCCGTCGATTGGGTGCTGGGCCTGCTCTGCCTCGTGCCCGTTGCCGTGTCCGCCGCGTGCATGTTCTGGATGATGGCCGGGGGCGGCGACGACGAGAACACCAACATGATGACGTTCATGAAGAACTACCAAGACGCGCTCGACCGCATGAACAAAGCGGCGGTCGAGTACGTCCGCGGCATCCCCGTCGTGAAGGTGTTCCAGCAGACGGTGCGGTCGTTTTCCACCTTCCGCGAATCGATTCGGGCGTACCGGGAGTTCGCGAGCGCCTACGTGCGCCTCTGCACGCCGCCCCAGGTGGCGCAGCTCGTGGCGATCAACTCGACGTTCGCCGCGCTCGTGCCGACGGGCATCCTGCTTGCGCAGAATGCGGGCGATTTCGCGGCGTTCCTTTCCGACTACCTGTTCTACGTCGTCTTCTCCGCGCTCACGACCATGATGATGACGAAGGTGATGTACGCCTCGCAGGCGCTTACCGAGGCGCAGGACGCCGTCATGCGCATCGACCGCATTCTCGATGCGCCCGTTATGGCGGATGCGGATCCTGCGCGCGCTTCGGAGCCTGTGGACGATTCAATCGAGTTCGACTGCGTGACCTTTGCCTATCCCGGAACCGACCGCCCGGCGCTCGAGAACGTGTCGCTGCGCGTGCCCGCAGGTGCCACGGTGGCGCTCGTGGGGCCGAGCGGCAGCGGCAAGACGACGGCGGCGAGCCTGGTTCCGAGGTTCTGGGACGTGTGCGAAGGCGCTGTGCGAATCGGCGGCGTCGACGTGCGCGACATCCCGCTTTCCAGTCTGATGGACCGCGTGGCGTTCGTGTTCCAGAATGACCGGCTGTTCAAGCAGAGCCTTGCCGACAACATCCGCGCCGCCCGACCCGACGCGACGCGCGGGGAGGTGGAGGCGGCGGCCCGCGCCGCCCGATGCGACGACATCATTGCCAAGTTCCCTGATGGGCTCGATACCGTGGTGGGCGCGCGCGGCGTCTACCTGTCGGGTGGCGAGTGCCAGCGCATCGCCCTTGCCCGGGCGATCCTCAAAGACGCTCCGATCGTCGTGCTCGACGAAGCGACGGCGTTCGCCGATCCGGAAAACGAGGCTCTCATCCAAAAGGCGCTCGCCGTGCTCGCGAAGGGCAAGACGGTGCTCATGGTGGCCCATCGGCTCTCGACGGTGGTGGATGCCGACATGATCTGCGTGCTCGACGAAGGGAGAGTCATCGAGCAGGGCACGCACGCTGAGCTCGCAGCGGCGGGCGGCCTCTACGCGAAGATGTGGGACGATTACCGCACGAGCGTTTCGTGGCGGATTACCGGAAAGGGGGCCGGCCATGCTGCGTAGCGCGCTCGGACTCACCGATCAGGGGTGGCGCACCTTCAAGCGCGGCGTGTTCTTCTGCGCGATCGCGAACCTCGTGCTCATGGCGCCGATGTGCATCCTGTTCCTGCTCGTGCGCGATTTCGTGGCTCACCTCGAAGCGGGAGCGCATCTGCCGGCGCTTTGGCCGTATCTCATCGCGGTCATCGTCGTGCTCGCGCTCATCGCGGTGACGCAGCTGCTCGAATACCGCAACACCTACGGCCCCGTGTACGAGGAAAGCGCCCGCAAGCGCGAGGGCATCGCCGAGCGTTTGCGGATGCTCCCGTTGTCGTTTTTCGGCACGCGCGATCTGTCCGACCTCACGAACACCATCATGAAGGACTGCGCTGATCAGGAACGGTTGTTCATGCACGTGGTGCCGCAGCTGTTCGGCACGGGCATATCGAGCGTCATCGTCATCGTCGGCGTGATCGCCTTCGATTGGCGGCTCGGGCTCGCGGCGTTCTGGCCGCTGCCGGTCGCGGCGGCGATCATGGCGGCGACGAGCGGGTTTTCCAACCGCAAGATCGCAGCGAAGGAGGCGCGCCGCCTCGAGATGATCGACGGCGTGCAGGAATACCTCGACTGTGCGCGCGAGATCCGCGCGACGAACCGCGCGGGCGCGTTTCTCGGGGAGCTGCGCGGAAGGCTCGGCGCGTTCGAGCGGGCGCAGGTTGCCTCCGAGCTTGCCACAGGCGTGACGATCTCGTCCGGGCAGGCGTTCCTCAAGCTCGGCATCGCCACGACCATCCTCGCGGGGGCGGCGCTCATCGTGTCGGGTGGTGTGGATTTCCTCACGTATTTCGCGTTCCTTCTCATCGTCACGCGCGTGTACGATCCCATCAACGTCGTGCTCCAGTCGAGCGCCGAGCTCATGGAGATGCGCCATTCGATCCGCCGCACGAACGCGCTCGCGGCAGAGCGCCCTATGACGGGCGTGAAGGACTTTCGCCCGCAGAGCCACGACGTGGCGTTTTGCGATGTGTCGTTTTCCTACGGAGGCACCGACGAGGCGGTGCTCGCCGATGTGACGTTCACGGCGCGCGAGGGCGAAGTCACGGCACTCGTGGGGCCATCCGGCTCGGGCAAATCGACGTGCGCGAAGCTCGCCTGCCGCTTCTGGGATGCTGATGCGGGGTGCGTAACGGTAGGCGGCGTGGACGTCGCGACCGTCGACCCTGAGGTGCTGCTCGCCGACTTCGCGCAGGTCTTCCAAGATGTGGTGCTCTTCGACGAAACGATCATGGACAACATCCGGGTCGGCCGCGAGGGCGCCCCCGACGCAGATGTGCTCGCCGCCGCGCGGGCCGCGAACTGCGACGGGTTCGTGAGCCTTCTGCCGGAAGGCTACGCCACGAAGATCGGCGAGAACGGCGCGCGCCTCTCCGGCGGCGAGCGCCAGCGCATCTCGATCGCCCGGGCGCTCCTGAAGGACGCGCCGATCGTCGTGCTCGACGAGGCGACGGCGTCGCTGGACGTGGAGAACGAGACGGAGGTGCAGCAGGCGCTCTCGAGGCTTCTCGCCGGCAAGACGGTCATCGTGATCGCGCACCGCATGCGCACGGTCATGGGCGCCGACCACGTGGTCGTGCTCGAGGAGGGTCGCGTCGCCGAGCAGGGCAGCCCCACCGAGCTCATGGCGCGCGACGGCCTCTTCGCCCGTATGGTGCGTCTGCAGACCGAAAGCGCCAAGTGGGCGCTGTGAGGCGATCGAGCGGGGCGGGTGCGTCGCTCGATCGATGTTGAGTTCGCGGTCGGTGCTAGGAAATGCTCCGGAGAGGCAGATGTGAAAAAGTGTGAAAAAGGGACAGTCACTATTTCACATTCCGTTATTCGGCGATGACGCCTTCCGCCCACGCGAATGCGTCCACGCCGTTTCCCTCCTTCGGTTTCCGAAGGGACGATTATACAAGTCGACATGTGGATAGGGGTGCGAAGGGGCGATGGCGGCTGCGCCGCGGGGGTAGGCGCGGCACCTTGTCTCGTTGTTTCGCGTGTTGGCGAATGCCGTCTTACCGGACTCCCTCGTAATGCGTCCACATGCGAACGACCTTGACCGTGCCCTGGAACTGCTCGCCGTCGACGGTGGTGGGGGTGGCATAGACGGTGTAGACAAAGCGATGCTGCAGGGAGATGCGTCGCGAATAGAGCCCCTCGAGGCTGCCAACAAGACCTTCGAAAGCGGGAGGCGTTGCAAACGGATCGGCGCGCACGACCTCGATGAGCTGCTTGGCTTTTTTCTCCAGTCCGGCTGCCTTCAGCTTTTTTGCATCTTTGGCTGCCTGTTTGGTGAAGACGATATGCCACATGCTCACCACTCCAGGGTGGTCTCGTCAACGCATTCCTCGATGGGGGTATCGCGGCCGTCGATAAGCGACTGCGCCATGCCGGGGATGCCCATGAGGTAAAGAGTCTCCTCGATGGCGGCCCATTCGTCCTCGCCTACGAGCACCGCTCCTTTGCCCTTGGCGTTGGTGATGGCGATAGGCGCACAGTTCTCGTTGATCTGGGCGATGATGTTGTAGAGATCCTTGCGCAGAGCGGTTGCGCTGATTGAGGTCATGGGTTGCTCCTAACGTACGCTGTTGCGTACGTTGATTCTAGCGTACGCAACAGCGTACGTCAATCATCGCTCCCATGGGCGCAGGGTTCGAGCGCTTTCGCCTCAATTTACCAAGGCGAAGCAGGCAGGGCTACTCGTCCTGTGCGAATTCGAGGATGTCGTCCGGCTGGCAGTCGAGGGCATCGCAGATGGCGTCGAGCGTGGAGAAGCGGATGGCGCTCACTTTGCCCGTCTTGATGCGGGGGAGGTTGGCGTTGGAAATCCCCATGCGTTCAGAATGAGAAAAAGGGACAGACCCTTTTCTCATTCAAGGGGAAATGCTGCCCTGCGTCTTCGCGCGTCCACGCAGCGCGAGGGGAGGGCGGTGTCTTCCTGTCTGGGTTGATGACGGCTGGATTTACCCCAACGCCACGTCCAGGATCATCATGAGCACGAAACCGAGCGCCAGGGCAACGGCGCCTACGTTGGTGTGCTTTCCCGTTTGGGTTTCGGGGATCAGCTCTTCCACCACCACGTACATCATGGCGCCTGCGGCAAATGCCAGAATGTAGGGCAGGGCGGGCGTCATAAAGCCGATGCATGCGACCATCAAGGCGGCGCCCAGCGGCTCCACCGCGCCTGATGCGACGCCGTACAGGAACGCCTTTTTCCGCGTGAGCCCGCACGACACCAACGGCATGGAAATGATGGCACCCTCGGGAACGTTCTGGATAGCGATGCCCGCTGCAAGACTGATTACGCCGGCAAGCGCGATAGAGGCTTCGCCCGTAAGGAACCCGGCAAGCACGACGCCTACCGCCATGCCCTCGGGCAGGTTGTGCAACGCCACCGCGAAAATCAGCATGGTCGGCTTCTTCATGCGGCAAGGCACGCCTTCAGGCTGCGGATCGTCCAAGTGCTGGTGGGGAAGGAAATGGTCGATGGCCAGCAACAGTCCGATGCCCAGCAGGAAGCCTACCGAGGCGGGTATCCAGCCTGTCATGCCCTGTGCCTCGGCGTTCTCGATGGCGGGAATGAGCAGGCTCCATACCGAAGCGGCAATCATGACACCCGCTGCGAATCCCAGCAGCGCCTTCTGCAAAAGCTCGCTCATGGCGCGCTTCAGGAAGAACACGAACGAAGAACCCAAAACGGTTCCCAGGAAGGGGATCGTGAGGGCGACGATCATGCCAAGGTTCGATTCGCTCATGGTGTCCTTTCCTTTCGCGCGTAGGCGCGACTGTGCTGTGTCCGGTCTTTCAGAAAGCCTCTCTGTCCCGCCTACTATAGCATCCACGATTCGACGACCCAAAGGGACGACCCAAAGGACGACCCAAAGGGACGGGGTAAATGGGCCATCCTGACGGGGTGTCTTTGAAACCGGAGAACGCCAGGAGAGGGCAGCGGAAAAGAGCCCATTTACCCCGTCCCTTTGGGCTAAGCAGCCCGGTGCGCCTGAATGCGAACGAGGCAAAGGTGAACCAAGCGCGCAGAGGCGAGGATTGGAGGGGGCGAAGGGCGGAATGGGCGTTCTTATCGAAGTGGGGTGACCGAGAGCACGCTGCTGACGGTTCGCCCTGGCTCCGATGGCACACGTTCGTGCGCTCCATCTCCCTAAGAACCGCAATTGAAAGCTTCCCCTTACCTGACCGCAAGGATTCCGTAAGGACGGGACGGGAGAATCGTGCTTGGAACGAATGCCCGGCGAAGGGAAGGAGCGGCAATGGGCTTTCTGGCACGATTCTTCTCCAGCTACAGCGAGAGCTTCACGGCGGCGATGCTTGCGTGGCCGTTCGCGTCCTTCGCGCTTACGCTGCCCATCCTGGCATTGCTCTACCATCGCGACGGGCGCATCAGGCTGCTCTCGGCAGCGGGCGCGTACCTGTCCGTGCTCTATCTGCTCGGTCTTGTGTGCTTTACGCTGTACCCGCTGCCTGAGGGCGACTCTGGCCCCGGCATCACCTACGGCCTCGACCCTATCTGGAACCCGTTGCATTTCGTGGATGACATCGCCGCGGACGGGATGCCCGCGGTAGCGCAGCTGGTCGCCAACGTCGCGCTCTTCGTCCCGTTCGGCTTTATCGCAAATCGCGGCCTGCGGCTTGGCATGCCCGCATCGGTCGCCCTGGGCTTTCTCGCATCGCTCTGTATCGAGATCGCCCAGCTCACTGGCTTGTTCGGTATCTATCCGTACGCGTACCGTACCTTCGAGACCACCGACCTGGCCACAAACACGCTCGGCGCTTTGTGCGGGTGGATGCTGGCAAGGGCGTCGTTGCGCGTCCTGCCTGATTCCGGAAGGCTCGCGTCGGCCACGGTCACGTCGAGTCCCGGCATCGTGAGGCGATCGGTCGCCTTTTGCATCGATATGACGCTTGCAGCGATAGCGTCCGCCATTGCCGGATCCGGGCTGCTCTTTTTGTTCTACGCTTTGGGCGGTTCTCTCGCTTCCGCCGCCTCGCTTCCTGCCTTGGCGTTTTTAGGTACCGCGGCAGTGCTCGTGGTCGAGGTGGCAGTTCCCTGGGCGCACGGCGGCCAGACCCCGGGCGGGGCGTTCGTGCGCATGACGTGCGAAACGTGCGAACGTCAAGGGGCGCGCCGGGCGGCCTTCTACGCGGTGCGGACGTTCGTCATCCTGTGCGCGGTCGGCCTGCCGGGCATCGAGCCCCGCCTGACCCTGGTCCCACTTGTGTGCCTTGCGTTCTACCTCTTCAAGCGGCAGATGCCTTACGACCTGATATAGCGCATGCCGCTAGCGCATCCGGTCCACCATCGTTGCAACCCGCTTTGCGTAGCGACGGTGCGCCCATGCGGCGAACGCGACGCCCGCGGTGACCCATGCGGCGCAGAGAGCTATGGCAGCGGCGGGGGAGAAGAGCGTCGGGGCGCCCGCCATCAGGCAGGACGATTCGGCGGCGAAGCCTGTGGGCAGTGCGCAGGCGATGGGACGCAGCGCTTCGGACATGGCTCCCAGAAGCGGTGCCACAGCGCAGACGACGATGGGCACGGCGAACACGCTGCTCTTCATCTGATCGTCGGCGAGCAGGCCGAACCCCAGGCTCATGAGGAGGACAGGAAGCGACGCCGGGACCGAAAGCGCCAGCAGCGCGGCGGTCTTTCCTGCGGGATAGCTCAGCACGAGGCACGTGATGAGGACGGCGACGAGCGTCCACGCAAGCGAAGAGACGAGCTTTCCCACGGCGGCTTGCGCGGTGGTGACGCCTGCTTGGGCAAGGGTCGCGGGCATGCCTTTTTCGAACTCTTCGGACATGGCGTAGAGCAGGCCGACTGAGCCTGTGTACGCGGGCGCGATGGCGATGGCGACGGTCATGAGGAATGCTTCCGACCGCGCGCCACCGAGCCAGTCCGTCCCGACGACCGACGAGAACACGAAGGCGAGCAGCGCGCAGGTCGCCAGCATCACGAGCATGACAGGGTTGCGCGCGTTGCCGAGCGCGTCGTGCACTGCCACCGCTGCTATGTTCCTCATCGCGTTCTCTCCCATGGTTCGACCATGATACCCGATGGCTCGCCCTGCGCGGGCGGGCGCGCCGCTCGGATATAATGGTGCGGCTTGGCGGACGGAGACCGGGAGGGGCGCGTGGCGGACTACAACAGCATCGAGGAGCTGCTCGAAGGCGAGCGGGAAAGAAGCGTGCACGTCGAGTGCGGGCGCGACGCCGTGGACCGCGCGGTGCGATTCGTCCACCGCGCGTACGCGAGCCGCCGCTGCGCGTTCTACGTGGAGGCCGACAAGGGGTTCGACCGCGACACGGTGCGCTCCTACCTGCGCTTCTTCGCGCGCGTCGCCGGCGGCTCCGTCGCGGCCGAGGAGGCGATCGCGCACTTCGGGCTCAAAGGCGCGGCGAGGACGCCCGTCAAGAAGCTCTCGCCCGAGCAGCGCGCTCTCATGAACTTCGCGCGCATGAGCCTGTTCGAGCCCGAGGTCGTGTTCTGCGAGCGCCCGCTGGGCGACATCACGCCCGATGTGCGCGGCCTCGTGCAGGCGTGGCTCGGCCAGGTGGTCGAGTCGGGCGGCGTCGTCATCACGGCGGGCGAGCCGCTGCGCGAGGCGCTGCTCATGCCGGGCGCGGCGTTCTACGAGGAGGACGGCCGCTTCTTCGAGGCGCAGACCGGCGACGACGGCGACGACGGCGACGACGCGCCGGAGTACGCTGGCGACGAGGTGCGCGTGTTCAAGGTGCCCGCCAAGTCCGGCGACGCGACGCTGCTGTTCGACCCGCGCGAGGTCGACTTCGTCGAGAGCGTGAACCGCGCGAACTTCGTCTCCGTGCGCGGCGAGCTCTACCCCGTGCAGATGACGCTCGACGAGCTCGAGGCCGAGCTCGAGCGCTACGGCTTCTTCCGCTGCCACCGCTCCTACATCGTCAACGTCCAGAAGGTCGCGAAGGTGGAGCGCTTCACCCGCAACAGCTTCAACCTCACGCTTGCCGACGCCGCGCAGACCCAGATCCCGCTCGCCAAGGGCCGCGCCGACGAAATGCGCGACCGCTACGGCTGGCGGTAGACGTTTGATGGCGAACGCGCGGGGAGCGCGCGCTTGCGTCGGCGCTGCTCGCTAGCTTTGATCGTCAAGGGAGCGGATGCTCTTGCTGGCAAGGCCCGCTGCGCAGCATGCGATGGTCAGCGCGCCGCAAATGATGAACCACGTGGAGATGCCGACTTGCTCGGCAAGAACCCCCGAGACCACAAGCCCCACCGGCGCGG
>DVGB01000097.1 GCA_018712955.1 Candidatus Aveggerthella stercoripullorum | reverse complement strand
CTTTGGTTTCGCATCGCCTCCCTCCCGGATCTTCTTGCCGTTTCGAGCAGAAGATCCGCCTCGTCAGAGCGCTTGCGCCGACAAAACGTCTTTGCTTTTGTGGCGTGCGCTATTCGGCTAGCTCGCTTGAGTCCTTGCGGACCCCGCACTTTTCCTGGTGCCTTCCTGCGCAACGGGCCCAGAAACGTACACGTTTTCGTAGCCTTCCCTAACAATGTAATTATATCTAAGACTATGCCCTATATGCTACAGCAAAACTGCTGTTTGGCGCATTCCAACGGGCCGTTCATCTCCATGGCCTCTTCGATCGTCATGAAACACGAAAACGTGTACGTTTCCAAAGTCAGAAAACATCCCTTTACCTGCAAAAACGCTACAGCTTCCAAACTGCAAGCAACCTCATCGTCGAGCATCCTCGCGCAACCACTTTTCGAACGTGCTTACGGACACCTTCATCCTGCGAGCGGCCTCCGACCTGGTGATATGACCCTCGAGATAGCTTACCTTTGTCGTCACATAGCTCGTCGGCCGCTCTTTGCGAGGCCTCCCGAACCGAACGCCGCGCGCTTTCGCGGCCGCGATGCCCTCCGCTTGGCGCTGATGGATGCTCTCGCGCTCCACTTGGGCAACGTACGAAAGCAACTGCAACACGATGTCTGCGATAAGCACGCCCGTGACGCCTTCGCGTCCGCGCCGCGTGTCGAGAAGCGGCATGTCGAGCACCACGACAGCAGCACCGCGCTCCTTCGTGATGCCGCGCCACTGCTCGAGTATCTCGTCGTAGCTGCGCCCGAAACGGCCAATGCTCTTCACCACGAGAACGTCGCCCTCGCAAAGCGTCGCAACGGGCCTGCGCCATTCAGGACGTTCGAAATCCCTTCCGCTCGCCTTGTCGGCGAACACCTCGTCCACCCCGAACGCCTCGAGCGCATCAATCAGTCGATCTAGGTTCTGGTCACGCGAAGACACCCGCGCGTACCCGTACGTCCTGCCAGCCATAAGAAACCTCCTGTCGTCGGGAACCGCGTCGCGACAGCCCGATTCGACTGCTGTTCCGCTACTTTCCAGGAGGTTAAAAATCCGTCACATAATAAACGTGCGGGTTTGAGTGCGCACGTCGCCGCTCACCCGCATCCCGCCATCCCACCCGCTCGCGAGAAAATTTATCTGCCACCCCGCGCCCCGCAAGCGCCGCCGCAGCGCGCCTCGAGTCATCGAGGGTCGCACCGCATCCCGCCCGCGCCCGTCTTCGCAGCAACCGTGCACGCACCCGACCAGCTGCCACGCGCCCGCAAGCGCCGCCGTAGCAAGCCCCGCGCGGCGCGGCAGCGGCGCGCTCGGCGGCAGACCCCAAGCAGCGCCAGACGCCGCCCCGTGCGCCGCGAGATCGGGCGCGCCAGCGCCCCGACGCAGCGCGGCCGATCGCATGTCCGCCGACACCTCCGTCGCCGTCTTCACGTACCCCGCGGCATCGAAGTCGAAGTAGGTGATCCCGAACCCGCACAGGTCTCCCAGCATCTGCAACGCCACGCGGAACGCCTCCACCTGCGCCTCGGTGCGCAAGCTCGGGGCGAACTCCTGAATCACGTCGTCGACCGACTTCACCTTGCGGAACACCGTGCAGTCCTGCCGCCCGAACGGGATCGACACCCGCGCCGAGCCCTCCGCTTCCACATCGAAGAGCACATCCGAGAGGAACACCCGCATCTTGCCGTTGTCGATCTCCGATATCATCGCGTCGAACGCCAGGTCCACCGCCTGCACCGCGTCCACCGCGTCGGCGAACACCGACTGCCCGTAGGGCGACATGTCCACCCGCGTGTTGTCGATGGCAGGCTTCACGATGGCGAACGACGGCCACGCCGACCCCGTGTCGTAGTCCGCGCACACCCCCTCCGGCTCGATCACGTTGCCGCTCTCGTCGAAGCACACCGTCACGATCCGATACGTCCCCGCTTCGCCAGCAGCGCATTCGGATGCGGAAGAAGATGCAGAAGAGGCCGAAGGGTTCGCACCCGCTCCATCGTTTCGAGAAGGGGAAGAAGAAGCAGAAGATGGCGAAGGGAACGCACCCGCACCACCGCCAGCACCGCCAGCGCCCGCGCCGACGGCATCCCCGCCCGTCACATACGCGCCCATCCATCCGCTTCCACCGCACCCCGTACAGCTCCACCCCAAGATCAAGCAGAAGAGGAAGAAGAGGCAGAGCACGCCGAAACCATCGCCCAAGATCAAGAAGAAGCAGAAGAAGCAGGCGAACAGGCCACGTTTCCAACACCACGCCGAATCATCGCGCCGATCCCTTGAAACGGCGAAGGGGGGTAACGTTACGTCATCAGAAAAGAGCTTCGAGAAGAATAAGGGGAAGAGATGAAAGAGAAGGCCACGAGCAAATCCATCCTTGCGCTACCCGTCGTCGCAATCCTCGTAGCGCTCGCAGCGCTCCTCGCGGGCTGCTCTTCCGCGCCGTCCCTCGCCGACACGTTCAAATATCAGTCGCCGTTCACCATCGGCGACGTGGAATACACCATCGAATCAATCGAACCCGCAGAGTCCGACTATCCCGACACGGGCACGCACAACGGCGTCATGTACCTCACGGTAAGCTGCAAGCTCCTCGAGAACGGCGCGGAACCAGAACTTATGGACAGGCTGACGATGTACGATTCGGCGGGTCTCGAGAACGATGCGGTTATCGGAAACAACGACGGCGAACACACCGTCGGAGCGATGAAGGGCGATGTGGAAGCGACCTATCGCATCGGATACGGCTACGACTACGATCAGCCTTCGTATGAACTCCAGGTATCGGAAACGTACGGTGGCGAAGCTGTAGCTTCCTTCAAGTTCTCGATCGATCCCGAAACGCTCGAAGTCACCATCCTCGAAGACTAACCTCGCAGCACATCCTCCATCATCGCGTAACGCACCGCGTCGATCGAATGGTCGTCCCCGTCGGGGATCTCGTCGATCCACCGCCCGTCCTTGTCGCGCAGGTACTCCTTGTTCACGAACTCCGCGTACGTGAGCGGGCAGCGCGCCGCGTCGATCACGATCTCCCGGAGCCCCGCCAGCCACTCGTAGGAGAGCCGCCGCATGTTGGACTTCCTCGCCGGCCGCACGCGCAGCCCAGCCTCGCGCCGCCACACGGCCATCGACTGCTTGCCGTCCGGCGTGTCGTCGCACCAGATGAGCTCGTCGTGGAGGTAGGCGTCCTCGCCGGGCCCGTCCGCGTAGGTGAGGGCGGAGACCACCATCGCCGCCGTCTCCGAGGGCGTCTTCCTGTTCGCCGAGAGCTCGCCGAAGATGGTGAGCCGCCGCTCGCCGGGCTCCCAGCCGCAGCGCACAAAGCGCCACGGGTCCGGGAACCAGCCCCAGTCCACGCCGCTTCTCGTGCGCGAGAAGCCCCTACACGCGGCGTCAGAGAGCCGTACCGAGACGACGTTGTTGAACACCGAGCCGCCCGTCCCCGTGACCTCGCCCAGGTACTCGCTCCTCCACGCCCGTTCGTCCACCGCGCGCAGGTACTCCGCTTCCTCCACGAACGGAGCGCCCAGCCACTCCGGGTGGCTCTCGATGACGTCGAGGTACGAGCTCCGCCGCACCAGCGTGTCCGCCCTCCGCTCCCGCTCCAGCTCCTCGCGGTTCACCCAGCTCCAGAGCGTGCGCGGCGGGTTGTAGCTGTAGAAGATCCAGAAGCCGTCGCCGCCTCGGCGCAGCGAGTTCAGGATGCTCCGCACCGCGTCGATGCCGTCGAACTGGTCCAGCTCCTCGAACCAGATCACCGCCGCGTAGCCGCGCGCGAACTTCACGCCCTTGAGCTTCAGCGGGTCGTCGGCTCCTCTGAACACGATGCGCTGCCCCGCAGGCAGGTACGTGAGCTCCATCGGAGAGATGCGCGCGCGGAACCACGCGTCGAGCCCCAGCGCCGCGATCGCCCACGTCATCTGCGAGAACACGGAGTCGCGCAGGGTGTTCGAGAACCTGCGCACCACCACCGCGTTCGCCTCGGGATGCGCCAGGAGGAGAAGGACGACGCAGACGCTGATGAACGAGCTCTTCGTGGACCCGCGCCCGCCGTGCAGCCAGTAGTGCGTGTGCCCGTGGGCCATGACGTCGCCCAGCACGTCGTGGAAGCGCGGGATGACGAGCGAGGAGGCGTCAACCATCGGCGCGCCCCTCCGCCGTCTGGTCGAATCCCGGCAGCTTCTCCTGCACCGGCTGCGCCACCACGCCGAGCACGATCCTGGGCGCGGCGTCCGCCTTCGCGTCGTCGCGCTGGCGATCCGCCTTGCCGAACTCGTCGGGGTACTTGCGCTCGAGCAGCCACGCCGCCGCCGTCCAGTACTGGTTGCGCGCGAGCGCGGCCGAGCGGATGGTCGTGAGCAGCGTCCGCTTGAACGCCGACTCCTCCTTTTTTAGTCCCTCGCTTAACTCGCGCTGCAGCTTCGTCTTGGGCTCCCCGATCCAGCGGTAGAACGTTGATTCATGAATGCCCAGCGCGCAGACGATGTCGCCGTTCGAGAGCCCGTCCGCCTTGAGGCGGATCGCCTCGTCGACCATCTCCTGCGTCAGCTTCGCCCGCCTCGCCATGCAATCACCCCCGTGAAAGGTCGATAGATTCCCTCACGGTGGATTCTCGTGGCGCGTCACAAAGAGGGGCGCCCCTCCGGGCGCCCGGACAAGCCCTCCGCCCGCTGCTGGGTGGGGCCTACATCAAGGCCTTCCCCGCGCTCCAGGCGCCGCCGACCTCCTCCCCGACGACCCGGTAGACGCGACGCGTCGAGTCGTACACGATCGGGCGCATCTGAGAGAAGTCGACGCGCCCCTCTCCGTCGAGCACCGCCTCGTCGACGCGGGTGTTGACGATCTCCCCAACGAAGCGCTTCTCGCCGGCCCAGTCCTCGACGGAAACCACGCGACACTCCATGGTGAGGGGGAACTCCTCGATGACCGGCGCGTCGACGAACTCGGAGCGCGTGAAGGTGAGCCCCGACCCCTCGGCCTTGTTGACCCTGCGCCCGGTGGCGATGCCGAAGTAGTCCGCCTCGGCGACGTGCGCCGCGTCGGCGGGCGCAACCGTGAACGCCCCGC
The DNA here is from genome assembly GCA_018712955.1 of Candidatus Aveggerthella stercoripullorum. GTDB lineage: Bacteria > Actinomycetota > Coriobacteriia > Coriobacteriales > Eggerthellaceae > Aveggerthella > Aveggerthella stercoripullorum. The sequence continues at coordinate 4,315 of DVGB01000097.1, read as the reverse complement.
GCGCCAGGATGTTGTCGGTCGTCTTGTGGTCGCCGATGTTGATCGCCACCTGCGTGCGGGTGCACTCGCCGCCCCACGCGACGTTCATGGCGTTTGGCGTCCCGTCCTCCCCGTAGCTCGCGACGATGAAGACCGACTGGGGAAACAGCTCGCCCGCCACGCCGAGATTCTTCTTCATGGACTCTCCTCCTCTGCTCGAGCGGCCGCACCAGGCCGCGCCATCCTGCCTCGAGTATCTCCCTGCGTCCTCATTCTGTTAAGTACCGGCATTAATGTCAGGTGCTATCATTTGGTAAAGCGCATGCGACGGGAGCTTCACGGAGGGGGTGCGACATGGGGCGGGGCATAGAGGGCGCGTCGTTCGAGGGCACGGGGTACAGCTACACGCTCTCGCTCATCCGGGGCAAGCACAAGATGTCAATCCTCTACTGCCTCATGGAGTACCAGCCCGTCCGCTTCAACGAGATGCGCCGCTACCTCGGCGGGGTATCCGACCGCACGCTCTCGCGGAGCCTCAAGGAGCTCGAGGCCGACGGGCTCGTCGCGCGCAGGGAGTACCCGCAGATCCCGCCGCGCGTCGAGTACTCGCTCACGGAGCGAGGCGCGTCGCTCATGGAGGTCCTCGACCTCCTGTGCGTCTGGGGCGAGAGGAACCGGCCAGGCGATTGAGGCGTCAGCACTTCCGCTCCCGCCTCCCCTTGAGCCCATACTTCCTGCACAGCCGCGAGTTCCGCTGCCGCATCTTGTCCCGCTCGCGCCTAACGTCGGCGAGCTCGGCGGACTCCTCGCACGCCGCCCGCTCGCGCTCCAGCTGCTCGTTGAAGGCGCGCTCCTGCTCCAGGTGGTAGCGCTCGGTGCACAGCGGGCACATCCCCGTCTGCCGGTTGATCTTCACGCCCACAGCCCCGCACGAGGGGCACACCGTCTGGACGGCGAGCGAGCAGTGGATCCGGCTCGCCCGCATCTCCACGGCCCGCACCGAGTGGCGCACTCCGCAGCGCCGCTCGATCTCGGCGGCGGCGTAGGCCGCGCCCCGGAAGCTCACCTCGCGCAGGACGTCGTCCTGCTCCTCGGTCCACCAGCTCATCTGCGCCCCCTCCCGCCGCGTCTCATGTTTGCAGCCCGCGCGACATCGCGTCCGCGCCGCTCCCTTGAGACGGAAAAAAGCCCACCTACCAGCTCGAACACGCACCGTCTCAACGTCTCAAGCGGTTCTGCGCGAAAGCACCTCGCGTCCGTGCGCGCGCGTGCGCCCGCGCGCGACGGCGGCCTTCCCCTCGTTCCCGTAAAGACTGATCTGTTTCAAGATTTCGGACACGGAAACGGGAGGGGTCATGCGGCGAGCGGCAGTTTTTCGGGCTTCGGCGCGGCCCGCTCGAAGAACGCCTCCATCTTGCCGGCGGGCGTCTGGTAGCCGATGGTCGAGTGGGGCCGGCGGCGGTTGTAGTAGCCCTCGACGAAGCCGACGACGGCGCTTCTCGCCTCGGCGCGGGTCGGCCAGGACCTCAGCGAGCACGTCTCGTTCTTGAGCGTGGCGAAGAAGGACTCGGCAACGGCGTTGTCGTGGCAGGAGCCGGCGCGCCCGGCCGAGAGCCTCGCGCCGTTGGCGTCCGCCCACCCGGCGAGCAGGCGGCCCGTGCACTGGGCCCCGCGGATGCCCTTCTAAGCGTCAAGGGCAATTCACGAGCTTGCGCTGCTTCTTTATGACGTAGCACATCTCGCGCGCGATGTATCGCTTCAGGCAGCGTATTGCCTCCATCTTGGCGTGCCCCTCGGCCATCTTTCTCGCCACGTAGTCCTTGGCCCGCTCGTCGGTCCTCGGCCTTCCTATGGCCATGATGCGGATGGCCGAGCTGGCCTGCCTGTCGCCGCCCCTGTCGAGCCTGTGCCGGCAGGCCATGCCCGGCGACACGGGCATCGGGGCGACGCCGCAGAGCATCGAGAACGCCGCTTCGGGCCTGAGCCTTTCCGGGTCGTCCCCGACCGTGGCCATCGGCCGGGCCGCGGACTGCGGGCCCACGCAGCTGCATTCGACGAGCAGCGGGGCCGCGTCGGCGAGGACGGCCTCTGTCGTCCCGTCGAGCCCCGACGCCTCGTCGTCGAGGCCGACGCAGCGCTTCGCCAGGCGCCTCGGGGATATCCTGGCGGCGCCGACGGGGCTTTTGAAGTCGGCGGGGTCGGGCCTGGCGGCGGACAGGCGCCCGATGAGCTGCATGCGCGCCATCCCGTGCAGCCGGCCTCTGGGCTCCTCCGGCGCCGACACGACGTGCGCCCTCGTCGTCTGGAGGGCCGCCCGCCTGGCGGCAACGGCGGTCGACCTGGCCTTCTGCAGCATCCTCAGGGCCTCGACCGTCCCGTCCCGGCTCTTCGGGGCGACGGTCCGGACGCCGCTTAAGGCGGCCTCGGCAGCCGTCTCGGCATCGATGAAGCCGCCCTTGCCCCGCTTCCTGCGCACGGTCCTGTCGGGAGAGGCCGCCTCCAGCACCGTGAGCCCGCTCTTCGCCAGACGCCTGGCAAGGCCGCTTCCGTACGACCCCGAGCATTCGGCGCCCGCCCTCAGGACGTCTCCGAGCGACCTCGCCCGCGATTCAAGCTGCCTGCACCCCTGCCTGGCGGCGGCGAAGCGCCTCTCGTCGACAAGCGCCCCCTGCCGGTCGACGGCGGCAGCGACGTGGACCTCCTTGTGGGCGTCTGCGCCGATGGCGGCCTGCCCTTCTTCCGGTCTTTGCATGTTCGGCCCCTTCGCTGCAAGGTTGCGTTGGGCGCCTTCGCCGAACCGGCTGCCGGACAGGGCAGCAACGGGATGCATCGCAGGCATCCGGCCCTTCTTGGGTCACGGGCCGGGGAGGCGAGGGCCTCCGTCGGGACCGCCCCGAGCAGCCGACAAATCCGGGGCATGACATGATGTGGCTATACTATATTGGACAGTTCGATGAGGGACCGAGGGCCCGGGAAGGGAGGGCGGAATGCGCGACCCGAAGCACCCGAGACGCTTCACGGAGGAATTCAAGCGCCAGGTCGTGGCGCTCTACGACGGCGGCAAGCCCGCCTCGGAGATTATGCGGGAGTACGACCTCGGCAAATCCACCTTCCAGCGATGGGTGAAGCGCGTCCACGAGACCGGCTCGACGCGCGCGGCCGACAATCGCACGCCCGAGGAGTCGAGGATCTTGGAGCTGGAGCGCGAGAACGCGCGCCTCCGGATGGAGGTCGACGTACTAAAACAAGCGGCGCCGATGTTCGCACGAAAGTGACGGTGATAGCGGCCAACGCCCGCCGCTACCCGGTATCAGCGCAGTGCAGGATCCTGGGCGTGCCCCGCTCGACGTACTACCGCATGCTCGCGCGTCCGCCGCGCCCGAAGCCGCCCGACCCGATCGGGCCCGACGTGCCCGGCGCGTTCGAGGCGTCGCGCGGCGGGTACGGGGCCCGGAGGCTGAAGGTCGCCCTCGAGAGGTCGGGCATCACCGCGTCGAGGCGGAGGATATGCCGGATCATGAGGGAGAACGGCCTCTCGAGCTCCTACTCGGGCCGCGCGCCGAAGGGCGGCGCCCGCCCGGCGCAGCCGCCTTCGGCGGAGAACGTGCTGGCGAGGGCCTTCGACGGCCACGCGCCGCGGACCCACGTGGCGGCCGACCTCGCCTACGTGCGCGCCGGCGGCTCGTGGTGCTACGTGTGCCTGCTCGCCGGCCCCTGCAACCGCGAGATCGTCGGCTGCTCGTGCGGCCGGCGGAAGGGCGCGCGCCTCGTGAAGGCTGCTTTCTCCAACGTGCCCTTCCCGCTCACGGAAATCGAGGTCTTCCACAGCGACAGGGGGCCCGAGTTCTGCAACGGCGAGGTCGGCGCCATGCTCGACGCCTTCGGCATACGAAGGTCGGTGTCGAGGCCCGGCAACCCCTACGACAACGCGGTGGTGGAGTCGACGAACCGGATCCTCAAGCGCGAGCTGGCGCATGGCCGGGCCTTTGCTTCGGAGGAGCAGCTCAGGACGGAGCTCTTCGACTGGGTCAACTGGTACAACAACTGCAGGCTGCACTCGACGCTGGGCTACATGACGCCCGTCGGGTTCAAGGAGGCGGGCCTGACCCTCTCGTAGATTTGTCCAAAACCCTGTTGCCACATCAGCGCGGGGTCCGCATGTTCACGGGCGACAAGGCCGCCGGCATGGTGGGGTCGATCGCCGGGGTCTTCCCGGAGGCCGCCTACCAGCGCTGCACGGTCCACTTCTACAGAAACGTTCTGGCGAGGGTGCCGAAGACCAGGCGCCCGAGGGTCGCCGCCATGCTGAAGGCGATCCACGCGATGGAGTCGCGCG
>DVGB01000096.1 GCA_018712955.1 Candidatus Aveggerthella stercoripullorum | reverse complement strand
ATGGAGCAGGGCGACGTCATGATCGGCGGCGAAGAGTCCGGCGGCATCGGCATTCCCACGCACGTTATGGAGCGCGACGGCCTGCTCATGGCGTTGCTGTTGTGCGAGACCATGGCGCAGCGCGGGAAGAGCCTCGGCCAGCTGCTGGAGGACATGTTCGCGCAGATTGGTCGCATGGAATTCCGCCGCGACGGCCTGCGTATCACGGAAGAGCAGATGGCGCGCTTCCGCCAGGAGATCGTACCGACCTACACGACGGATGCCATCGCGGGCAAGCAGGTGCTGGAAACCGACCGCCGCGACGGCGTGAAGTTCAGCCTGGAAGGTGACGCCTGGGTGATGATGCGCCCGTCGGGCACAGAGCCGCTCGTGCGCATCTACGCTGAAGCGGAAACCATGGAGGAAGTGGAGGATTTGCTCGCTGCGGCAGCAGAAATCGTACAGGGATAACCGTCCGCCGACGATTCGCTCACGGCATGGTTTCGAAGCGTGACGGAAGCATGTATATCGAGCCGACGACTAGATTTTTCTCGTGGGTTTAGATTATAATCCACCTATGCATTCAAAGGGTGCTTACCAGTCGTGTGCGTCGCGACTGACTCGGAGACGGGGCAACCCGTTTTAAGCTCACTGCGAGTCCACAAGTCCTAGCAGGTAGCGAACCCCCTTGCTTTTTCGATGGGCAAGGGGGTTCGCGCTTGTCTAGGGTCCTTTGCGCGCCCAGCATGCGTGTTGGGGGCTGCGGGAAAAGCGCGTGCAAACCAGAGCCAGCAAGCCCTGTGCTCAGTCAAGCGCAGCGGAATTCAGGAGGCAGCGCACGCCGCTGACCTCGCAAATAACACGTTTTTGTATCTTTTTCACACCGTTGCTGGACATGCGTTCCCGCTCTGCTATAACGGTGGGAAGACAGCGCGAAGGCGCGGCAGCGGCCGCATAGCCTTCGTGACGGGCACAAGCGCGCGATCAAGGAGGCAGACTATGTGCACGAACGGCGTGAACACGGGTCAATTCGAGCAGATGATCGACCAGATTGACGACCATATCAAACTGGAGCGCCGTTGGTCGCACACGCTGGCCCACAACGCGGGTGATGCGGGCTTTACTGCCACTTCCGAAAAGCTCCATGCCGTCCAGGCACTGCTCGATGACGTGCGCGCCGCGCTTGACGAGGCGAAGGAAGCTTTGGAAGAAGATGCGGAGAAAGCCAACGCGGTGACGGTCAGCCTGGTCTAGCAGCGCAAAGGACGAACCTATGTCCCATGAACTGATGCGCTTTTCGGTGGCCATGCCGGAAGACCTCCTCGTTCGCTTCGACGAACTGGTGGCGCGCCGCGGCTTGGCGAAGAACCGCAGCGAGGTCGTGCGCGACTTGGTGCGCGAAGCGTTGGTGGAAGAAGAGTGCGCCACCCCTGGCATGATCGTCATGGGCACGCTCACCATCGTTTACGACCACCATTCGACCGACCTGCAAGAAAAGCTCCACTGCATCCAGCACGACTACTTCGAGTTCATCGTTTCGACCGTGCACGTGCACCTGGATCAGCATAACTGCCTGGAAGTCATCATCCTGAAGGGCGAAACGGGCCTTGTGCAGGATATTGCGGATAAAATCCTTGGCACGAAGGGCGTGAAGACCGGGCGCCTTGTGGTGACCACGACCGGCGAAACCATCTAAGAGGCGGCGGAGGCCATCATTGGCCGCTGCAAAGGACGGTGTTTGCTAAGCGAAGGCCGCATTGCTGCGGAATGGTGTACGTCAGCCCGGCTGACCGCGGCATCGCGCGCTCGTCGTGCGAACGTGCCATTGCACGGACATTAAACGACGCGAATTACTACCTATATATAATGTAAGGGCCAAGCACCCTGGGGCATGCGAACGGAGACAGCATGAACGAAGAGACCGTACTTCTGGGCCACGGCAGTGGCGGCACCATGATGAAGCGCATTATCGACGACGTGTTCTTCGAAGCTTATGCAGGCGAAGAGCTCCGTCGTGGCGATGATGCAGCCGTGCTGCCCGCTCCCCCGGCTGGCAGCCGCTTGGCTTTCTCCACGGACAGCTTCGTGGTGACTCCGCATTTCTTCCCTGGCGGCGATATCGGTCGTTTGGCTGTCTGCGGCACGGTGAACGACGTGGCAACTTCCGGTGCGGTGCCGCAGTACCTGAGTTGCGGGTTCGTGCTGGAAGAAGGCTTCCCTATGGAAGACTTGCGCCGTATTTGCGCTAGCATGGCCGCCTGCGCGAAGGAAGCAGGCGTGCGCATCGTCACGGGAGACACGAAGGTGGTCAACCGCGGGCATGGCGACGGCGTCTACATTAATACGACGGGCGTGGGCTTCCTGCCCGAAGGCCGCGACCTTTCCGGCCGTAACATCCGTCCGGGCGATGCGGTCATCGTCTCCGGCACGCTGGGAGACCATGGCATCACTATCATGAGCTGCCGCGAGTCGCTGAGCTTCAAGGCGGAGATTGAAAGCGACGCGGCGCCGCTCAACCATTTGATCGCCGCGGTTCTAGAGGCCGCTCCGCACACCCGTGCTTTCCGCGACCCGACGCGCGGCGGCCTGGCTTCCACGCTGAACGAGTTCGCCAGCCAAGCGGGCGTGGACATCACGGTGGAGGAAGCGTCCATTCCGGTGAAGCCCGCCGTGCTTGGTGCGTGCGAAATGCTGGGCTACGACGTCTACCAAGTAGCGAACGAGGGCAAGATGGTATGCGTGGTGCCTGCGGACGAAGCTGAAGCGGCGCTTGAAGCCATGCACGAGAATCCCTACGGCAAAGACGCGGCTCTTGTGGGCGAAGTGACCGAAGCAAAACCCGACCGCGGCCCGAAGGTCTTCCTCCGTACGGCGTTCGGTTCCACGCGGATTCTCGACATGCTGGTTGGAGAGCAGCTGCCGCGCATTTGCTAGTGCTTGGTGGCGCAGACAGATAGCACCATTCGTGTGACGCGCAGCCAAGAGTAAGGGCATGCGCCTATTTATCAAGCAAAGAGTATTGCAAAGTTGATAGAGCATGGTATTTTGACCACAGAAGCAGGACTAGGTGGAGGAACCCCTGCGCGGGCTGCACCAAGCGGCCCGGTGAGATAAGACGAGAACGAGAAGGAGCTCATCATGTCCCATCCTGTTATCAACGAGGAAGAGTGCATCGGCTGCGGTATCTGCGTTGATGCGTGCCCGCAGGAGGTTCTGGAAGTGACGGGCGGCACGGTCGCCGTCGCGAACGAGGATTCCTGCATTGCATGCGGCGATTGCGTGGAAGAGTGTCCGATGGGCGCCATCACGGAAGTGGTAGAAGAGTAAGAGGTCTGCAAAAGCATCACGGGCATATTGGATATTCCAAGCAGCCCGGAGATGAGGTTCAAACAGACAAAAAGCAACATGTGTAGACCCGGTTTTAAACGAAGAACTGCAGTAAAGCCGCCACGATCCCAGAAAAGCATTAACAGAGACTAGATATGGTAGGCGGTTTGCCGCGACCCACAAATTGCATAACTCGCTTGGTACGCACCAAACAGATGTCAAGCTGAAGAGTGTGTGAATTCCAAGATGAGAACGTGGTTGTCGCGGAATGCAAAAAACAAAAACTGGAAAACCGGTAATACATGTGATTAAATAAACGTTTGTATAGAGGCTCAATAGGACTTGGGCGGACTCTTACACTACGTATTGTTAGATTGGAAGGAGATTAGTATGAGCAACCATGTTGCAACTATCACCAAAGATGAGGGGAGGTGCAGCTTCTCTCGCAAGGCGCTGAGCGTTTTCATGGCGGTTCTTCTGGCATTCCTGATGATGCCGATGGTTCCGGCGGAATCCGCTTTGGCGGCTGCCGCGGATGACCAGCAGACGTGGGCGGACGGCACGTTCGAGTGGAACGTCGAAGAGGACGAGTTCGACAACTACGTCGTCGAGCCGAACGACGTGTTCGCGCCCACGAAGGTCGCCGACGCGCTCGGCAACGAGATGTCCGCGGGCGATTACACCCTCGTGTACTTCAAGATGGCCGGGACCGAGCCTATGACGTCTGACGTAATCGTCGGCACCACCGCCACCTCGGGCGACTCCATGACGGGCGTTGCCGGCGGCATGCCGACCGAGGAGGGCAAGTACTTCGTCGCGGTCGTCAAGACCCCGCTTCCCAAAAATCTGGTGCCGGCCGACGGGCAAACCTGGGATGACTGGGACGCAACCATCTACAAGACCCAGGCGTTCGAGGTAAAAGCCGCGAAGAAGTCCCTCGAGGGCGCCTACGCGGTCGAGGGCGACGACGCCAACGACACCTCGTTCATGTACACCGGCGAGAAGCTCGAGATCGCATTCGCGATCGACGGGAAGATCGT
>DVGB01000095.1 GCA_018712955.1 Candidatus Aveggerthella stercoripullorum | reverse complement strand
CGCAGCGACGGCGGCGTGGTGGAGCTGGTCTACATCACGCATACGGCGCGCGAAGCATCCGTGCGCGACGTCCTGCGCGAGATTGCCGCGCTGCCGGATATCCTGTGCGCCGAGCCGAGCGTCATCCGCGTGGAAGACTAAAGAGCCGCGTAGGAGAAACCCCGTTGGTCTCTGGCTGGCGGAAGCGTTCGGTCATGTTGCCAAAGGGGCAAACTGCCCGATACGGCGTCAGCTCTGAGCGTTTCATCTGGTCAAACAAGCATCCTGATTAAACAAACGCCCTGTGGCGGACTATAGTCCAGCCGCAGGGCGTTTTTCTGCCGTTATGTTCGCGTCGGCGCTTTTGTGTTACGCCTACGCTCTGCGTCCGCTTCTTCGCGTCGCACGTCCTTACCCTCGCGCTTCCTCTGCTTTTTTCGCTCCTCCTTCGCCGTCGTTTTGTATCTCTCTCGTTCTCATCTTGCCTCCCGCTTCCTCTCTCGCCTTCCGCCCTCATCTTGTCTCCCGCTCCCTCTTTCGCCTCGTTCTTGTCTTGATTGCGCCCTATTTGTGCGCTCCCTTGCGTCCTTTGCTGCAGACTGCGGATCGTTCTGAGGGCAAAAAATTGTCGATTGGTGACAGTCTCAAACAATTAATTCGCCGCATAATCCGTGAACTTTCGCCAGAACGGGGCTTTAATCCCAACAACGCGCCGTTCGCCGTCGAAATACAACCGCACACGCTCGAGGCGCGTCTGTTTTTCCCTGGCTCGACCAGAGCTGTTGTCACCAATCGAGACTTTTTCGCCCAGAACGCCTGCCGTACTTTGCAGGTGTCGTGCATGAGGTGCTTCTTGTACGAAGCGCGCCACACAAGAAGCGCACCACACAAGAAGCGTATTGCTTATGACGTGCACCACGCATGAGCTGCACCGTTTATTTCGGATGTGCTTGTGGACGTACTTATTCTTGTCGAGGCTGTGACGACTGCCCGAAACGCTGCGGAAGGTATTCGCTGATGACGATGGCGGCAAACACGAGCCCAAAGCCGATAGCAAGCTGGACGGTCAGGCTTTCGCCCAGGAACAAGCCAGCAAAAAGCGTGCCGAAAACGGATTCCGTCGCCAGCAGGAGCGATCCTTGGGCAGGTTCAACGTGGGCCAATCCGGTGTTCTGCAGCGTGATCGTGGCGCAGGAAGCGAACGCCGCAAGATAGGCCACCCCCAACCAGACATCGAGGCCTATGTGCGCGAAATCCGGAAGGGGCTCTGCGATGAGTGCACCGCCGAAGCCAAGAATGCCGGAGACGAAGAACTGCACGCAGGTGAGCACCAGGATGTCATGGCTTCCTGCGAACCGCGCGACCGTGATAACTTCCAGCGCCACGAACAGGGCAGATATCAGCGTGATGCCGTCGCCGAATCCGAGCGAAAGTGTGTCGGACCCAGAGAGCGAGATAAAACCGACGCCAACAACGCACACCAGCGCCGCCATGATATTGAAGCGGGTGGGTCTGCGGCGCAAGAAAAGCCATCCCAAAAACGGCACGAGCACGCAATAGCACGAAGTAAGGAAGGCGCTTTTCGATGCCGTGGTGTCGGTCAGGCCAAGCGAGTTCAGCCAGTACTCCAAAAAGAGAATGACTCCCAGCAGGGCACCGACGCGCACGTGGCTGGCATCCAAACGTCGGCGCAGTTTCGGGAAGATGAACGCCCCCAGGATAAGCCCCGCAAACGTGAAGCGAAAGCCAACGAGCCAGGCAGGGGACACCGTATAGACAATGTCTTTGATGACGACGGTGCCAAGCCCCCAAATAGCGGCAGCCAGCAGCAGGAATGCCTTGAACATCCAGTTCGGTGGTGTGAAGTGCGTCATAGCCATGCCCGCCATCTTAGCAATTGGGGAAATGCCGTGCCAAGCACCTCGTCCGCGCGCCGCAGGGCCTTCCGTCGCATTTCCTTTCCAAGGCTTTACGAAAACACGCTTGATTGGGCGGCGGCGGCGTGCTGTACTGGCGAAGCGTGCATGGGGCGAAAAGCGCGCAAGATTCGGTAAGAGAAAGGACGGCCATGCCGACGAAAGGCATTATCTTCGACTGCGACGGAACGCTTCTGGACACCATGGATATGTGGCATGAGATCGAGGCGGAGCTGGCGCGCCGTTCTGGCGTAGAGCCGTCGGAAGAGCTTGCGGCAGAATTGGCGCCGCTTACGCTGCCGGAAGTGGCGGCATACTTCCATGAACGTCACGGTTTGGGCTCGTCGAATGACGAGGTGCTGGACATGCTGACGCAGGACGCCATCGAAGGCTACGGGACTATCGCCACCGCGCGTCCGGGCGCGCTTGAGGTTGTGCAGGCGCTCGCAGAAGCGGGCGTGCGCATGAGCGTGGCGTCTTCGAGCTCTCAGGCTATGCTGCAAGCAGGGCTTGCGCACGCGGGTTTCCTGCCGTATATGGATGCGGTCTTTTCCGTGGACGATGTCGGCGAATCAAAGCGCAGTCCGAAGGTCTACCACGCAGCGCGCGATGCCATGGGCACTTCGACGGCGGAAACATGGGGCGTCGAAGATGCCATTTACGCAGTGCGCACGCTGAACGCGGCAGGATACCGGACCCTTGGCATCTACGATACCGACCCGAGCGCGACATGGGAGCAGCTGCAGGCGGAAGCGAACGTTGCTATCAGGACGTGGGAAGGTTTCGACATCTCGCTTTTTGACTGAGCGGATAAGCTGGACAAAATCGAGGCAGGCTAGAAAGGCCAGGCAAAACGAAAGGGACCATGCGGTCCCTTTCGCTCTTTCTTGTTTTAGTGCGGGAGGCCTGCGCAGACATGTCGCCTTTTCAGGACCGCTACCTCCAGGGGTCTTTCTCCCAAGTTGGCAGCTCTTCCCTTCGGTCTGACCACGGATCGTATCCGTCGTCGTCCTCGTTTTCGGGGCGCGCGAAAGGCGATGCCTGTCTCGCGCGCGCGGCGTCAATGCGCTCGCGCAGGGTGGCAGAAGGGATAGTCGCTTTCTGCCTGTCGTGCACTGTCGGGTTTGCTTCTTCCGCCTTCGGCTGTGTTGAAGCTGCTGCTTTTGTCGCTCCTGTAGGCGATGCCTCCGCAGCGTGCGCCGGTTCGTCGGCATGTGCGGCCTTCCGTGCTTCCAGCGTGCCGCGCCACCCATGGGCAGGAACGCTCGGGGCATCGGAGAATGCTCGGCGCGCAGCCTCGTACGCACGCCGAGCTGCTTCGCTCATGTTCGATTCGTCATACGTGCTCATAGGCGCCTCGTGCCTCGTTGGAGGGACGGCGCTTACGCGTCCGTCTCACCGAGCATGTTCAGGTCGTACGGCGTGGTCTGGTAGACGTAGTAGTTCAGCCAGTTCGTGTAGAGCAGCTGTGCGCACGAACGCCACGTGTTCACCGGGCGCTGCTCGGGATCGTCGTTGGGGTAATAGTGGCGCGGCAGGTTCGGGTTGAGACCGCGGCCTACGTCGCGGGTGAACTCGCGTCCCAGCGTGTCGGCGTCGTATTCCGGATGCCCGAAGACAAAGAAGTTGCGGCTGTCGGCGCTTTTCGCAATATAGACGCCCGCTTCGTCGGAAACGGCGACCAATTCCAGGTCCGGGTTCGCTTTGATGTCCTCGGCGTGCACTTCGGTATGGCGCGAGTGCGGTGCGAGGAATTCATCGTCGAAGCCACGGACGAGCGGGGAGTATTTCTTCATGAGCTTGTGCGTGAAGACGCCGAACATTTTCTCCGGCAGAGGGTATTTCTGCACACCGTAGTGGTAATAGATGCCCGCCTGCGCGCCCCAGCAGATATGCAGGGTGGAATGCACGTTCGTGCGGCTCCACGCCATGATGTCGCAGAGCTCCGGCCAGTAGTCCACTTCTTCGAAGTCCATCTGCTCGACCGGTGCACCGGTGATGATGAGGCCGTCGAAACGCTCGTCTTTGATCTGATCGAACGTGGTGTAGAACGACTCAAGGTGTTGGGCAGAGACGTTCGTGGCTTTGTGGCTGGCGGTTTGCAGCAGGCTGACTTCAATCTGAAGCGGCGTGTTCGACAGCTTGCGCAGGATTTGCGTTTCGGTCTCGATTTTGGTGGGCATAAGGTTCAAGAGCACGAGTCGCAGCGGACGGATGTCCTGGTGCAACGCGCGATTTTCCGTCATAACGAAGATGTTCTCGCGCTCAAGCGCCGAAGTGGCAGGCAGTGCGTCGGGAATTCTGATGGGCATGGGGGCTCCTGTCTGGTCGTGTGCGGCGAAGGCGCCGCGCGAGCGTGATCACGCACGATTGTACTGCACGAATGCATTGTCGACGGGCAAGAGGAGCAGGGAATAGAGCGCAAAGTGGGCTGTTTGTGCGCAGTCCGTTTCGGGCGGGTTTCCAACCGTCCATTGCGGTCCGTGCTTCCATGGCGTGCACAGGTTGCGAGTATAATTCTGCGAACGAGACAAAGGTGCGGCAGAGCGCGACACCGACTCAGGTGATACACACAACGAAAGGAACGCGCATGAGCGAACGTATTGGCACGACGTGCGTGCAGGGCGGCTACCGTCCGGGCAATGGCGAGCCTCGGCAGGTCCCGATCTATCAGTCGACCACGTGGAAGTACGACACGAGCGAGCATATGGGCAAGCTCTTCGACCTGGAAGAGTCCGGCTACTTCTACACGCGCCTGCAGAATCCCACGAACGACTACGTGGCGGCGAAGATCGCTGAAATGGAAGGCGGCACCGCCGGCATGCTGACGTCGTCCGGCCAGGCAGCGAACTTCTTTGCGGTGTTCAACATTGTCGGCTGCGGAGAGCACGTGGTGGCCAGCTCTGCCATCTACGGCGGTACGTACAACCTGTTCGCGCACACTATGGCGCACATGGGCATCGAGTTCACGTTCGTCGGCCCGAACTGTTCCGACGAGGAACTGGAGGCTGCGTTCCGCCCGAACACCCGCGCTGTTTTCGGCGAGACCATCGCCAACCCGGCGCTCGACGTGCTCGATATCGAGCGTTTTGCGAAGGCCGCGCATGCGCACGGCGTGCCGCTGATCGTGGACAACACCTTCCCGACGCCGGTCAACTGCCGTCCCATCGAATGGGGTGCCGACATCGTGACGCACTCCACCACGAAGTATATGGACGGTCATGGCGTTGCCGTCGGCGGCGCCATCGTGGACGCCGGGCGCTTCGATTGGATGGCCCATTCCGACAAATATCCGGGCCTTACCACACCGGACGAGAGCTACCATGGCGTGACCTACGCTGAGCGCTTCGGCAAAGAGGGCGCCTTCATCACAAAGGCAACCGCCCAGCTCATGCGCGACTTCGGTTGCATCCAGAGCCCGCAGAACGCGTTCTATCTGAACAACGGCCTGGAGAGCCTGCACGTGCGCATGCCGCAGCACTGCAAGAACGGTCAGGCGGCGGCGGAGTTCTTGAGCCAGCATCCGAAGGTTCGTTTCGTGCGCTTCCCGAACCTCCCGGGCGATGCGAACTACGAGCTTGCGCAGAAGTACCTGCCGAACGGCGGCTGCGGCGTCGTGAGCTTTGGCTTTGTGGACGGTCGCCCCGCAGCTGAGACCTTCATGAAGAACCTCAAGCTGGCGCAGATTGCCACGCATGTGGCCGACGCGCGCACCTGCGTCCTGCATCCGGCGAATGCCACGCATCGCCAGATGAACGACGCTGAGCTCAAGGCGTGCGGCATCGAGCCGGATATGGTGCGCCTCTCTTGCGGTATCGAGGACACGGAAGACCTGCTGGCCGACCTGGCGCAGGCGCTCGACGCTTGCTAAACATTATGTCGAGCGAAAAGCGGTTGCCTGCGCGATAGGCGACCAGAGCGAAGGAAGGCGGGTTTCGGCCCGCCTTCCTTCGCTGTAAAGCCTCTTTACGAACGCTCATGACTGCATCCAAGGGTGACTGCCATGCTTCCGCACTGCTCGTACAGATGGCTGAATTGGGAGGCGTCCACAGTTAAGGAGCCTGCCTGAGGGTCCATGAGGCGGACCGTTCCATCAGGTCCGGAGCCCTGCAACACCACGCAATGTTCCAGCGGATAGAATGTGTAGCTTGGCAGGGGAGCTGCAAAGCCAGGGTCTGCCATGCCCATCGTGGTCCAGACGAGGACGGGCAGGCCTCTATCCGCCAATGCGAGCAGATCCTCAAAAGGCGTGTTCGTGGCATCGAAGAACCGGAAGGGCGATCCGCTCGACTCAAGATAGGAGTTGCCAGCGCAAACGATGGCCGGCGGCAAGCCTTCGCCGTCCCCATAGGGGCTTCCGCTGTAGGCGGTGGCATAGTTTCCGTCCAGAGCGGTGTAGGGCACATGGTCGCGCGCAATGTCGTGCGGGTCTGCATCAAACCAAGGGCTTGTAGCACGGCGGTGAGGGAATAGATTTCGCACCCGGCAGGCATGTCGGGGTATTGCAGCAAGACCGGCACCAGGGAACTGTAGTCGAAGGTCGAAGAAGGGTCTTGAGCCGAAGGGCTCGTCGGGACGAGAGGCTGCGTGCCGGTGCCGTTCGCAGAAGCTGAGGCTTCGTCAAAGCTGTTCAAGATATTGAACGGCGCGACTGCGACGTATCCCGCGCACGATTCGACAGCCGTTTCTTCGGCAGCTGCTTGAGCGGGCGTAATGCTTCGGGCTATTCCGGCGATCAACGCCGTCGTAATAAGGGTGGCGCAGAGAAAGAACAGCGCGCAAGCAAGGAAAAGTTTCGCCGATGTGTTCCTCATAAAGGGCTCCTATCTGCGGATTGCGCTCAATCATGTCGCGTTCGCTGCGTGCGATATGGAATACTCTAGATACTTGGAGTTAAGTTAAGTCAATAGATGTAACTAAACTTTTCTTCACATTTGCGCAATCTGCCGACCTTCGCCCATCCTTATGCGCCGTGCGGCCGTCTCACGATTGACGCACGGGGCGTCCGCGCGCAGTATAGAGTGATAAAGGCGCGCGCGGGCAAAACATGTGCGCGCGTTTCGTTCGGAAGGATTCTCATGACCTACGCCATTCACTGCCTCAACAACATTTCTGACAAGGGCATCGCGCTGCTGACCTCTCGCTATAAGCTCACGGAAGACTTCGACCAGGCCGAAGGCATCCTGGTGCGCAGCGCGTCGCTGCACGACATGGAGTTCCCCGAGGGCCTGCGCGCTATTGCCCGTGCAGGTGCTGGCGTGAACAACATTCCGCTGGACAAGTGCGCGGAAGAGGGCATCGTCGTTTTCAACACGCCGGGTGCGAACGCGAACGCCGTGAAGGAGCTCGTGATTGCTGGCCTCATGATGGGCGCGCGCGACATTGCAGGCGGTATCGAATGGTGCCGCGAGAACGCTGACGACGAGAACATCACCAAGGCCGCTGAAAAGGCGAAGAAAGCCTTCGCAGGCACGGAAATTATGGGCAAAAAGCTCGGCGTCATCGGTTTGGGCGCCATTGGCGCCCTGGTGGCGAACGCCGCGGTTGACCTTGACATGGACGTGTACGGCTACGACCCGTTCGTTTCCGTCGAGGCTGCGTGGCGCCTTTCCGGTGCTGTGCACCACGTCACGAACCTGGACGACATCTTCTCCACGTGCGATTACATCTCCATCCACGTGCCGGCGTTGCCGGACACGATCGGCATGGTCGACGCGCATGCGGTCGCGCTCATGAAGGGCGACGTGGTAGTCCTGAACTTCTCTCGCAACACGCTCGTTGACGAGACTGCGATGGCGAACGGCCTGGAATCCGGCAAGATTCGCCGCTACATCACGGACTTCGCCACCCCGGCGGTCATGAAGATGAAGAACGCGGTCGCGCTGCCGCACCTGGGCGCTTCCACGGCAGAAGCAGAGGAGAACTGCGCGGTCATGGCTGTTCGCGAGATTATGGATTACATCGAGAACGGCAACATCACGCATTCTGTCAACTATCCGGACTGCAACATGGGACCCTGTCCGCTGGATGGCGGCCGCATTGCCGTGCTGCATGCCAACGTGCCGAATATGATCAGCCAGATCTCCGGCGCGTTCGCCGAATCCGGCGTGAACATTGCCAACCTGACGAACAAGGCACGCGGTGACCATGCTTACACCATGCTCGACCTCGATGTTTCGGTGACCGAAGACATCATCAACAAGCTGTGGGACATCGAAGGCGTGCGTCGCGTCCGCGTGATCAAGTAGGGCTTCGTCGATTTGCGGCGCGAAACTGTTCGACGTCGCGAAATGCCTCGATGCTGATTCATGCTATTTGGCAAGGATGCAGCGAGTCTGATTCCAGCGGCCCCGCTCGGATACCCGAGCGGGGCCGTCCTTTTAGACGGGCGTTTAGGACCGAGCATAGCTAGGCGGGTATGTTCGTCATGGTGGCTTTCGGCGCGAGGGCGCGCTCGTGACAGAGCATGGTGAGCTGCCTTTGTTCGTGCAAGGTTGTTGTGGCGCGTGCGCTGTTTGCGCGGAAGATTGCCTGCTTGGTGGTCAATTTTTTCGATAAAGACGCTGTCGAGCGTCCCTATCGAAAAAATTGACCACGGATTGCGCCATTTGAAGGGAAGAGACCTTCCTTTTCTGTCTTTCTGCCCGATTTGAGCGTCTCTATCGAAAAAAATGACCACGACGGACTGCCTGGCAAGCCCAAAGCTTTTGTAGCGACGCACGGCTTTACTGGCGGCTGCAGCTTTCGCAGAAGGCGCAGGCGGCAGGGGTTGCCGCGAGTCCTCCCAGGGCGCTTTCGCGCAGCTCGAAAGGCAGGGAGCGTCCCACCCGGTACATGGCTTCGACTGTCTGGTCGAAATCCACCAGGTCGGTGCATCCCGCCAACGCAATCTGCGCGCTGACCAGGGCGTTGACGGCTCCGGTGGCATTGCGCTTTTGGCAGGGCGCCTCCACGAGCCCAGCAATCGGGTCGCACACAAGGCCGAGCAGGCCAGCGAGGGCGATGCTCGCGGCGCCCAGGCACTGTTCGGGCGCGCCGCCCAACAGTTCGCACGCTGCGCTTGCTGCCATGGCGCTTGCGGAGCCCACCTCCGCTTGGCAGCCGCCTTCGGCCCCCGAAACCGTGGCGTTGCGCGCAATCAGGTAGCCGACCGCGGCTGCGTTCGCGAGCGCGCGATGAAGCCGTGCGTTCGAAAAACCATGCGTATCCTGGAGCGCAAAAAGCACGCCGGGGATGACGCCGGACGAGCCCGCAGTGCATGCGGCCACGATCTTTCCCATGGAAGCGTTCGTTTCCAGAACGGCCATGGAATAGACTGCGGCTTTCGCCATGAGCTCGTCGCGCAAACCTTCGCCCGATTCCCACAGGTCCATGAGCTTGCGCGCTTCGCCGCCGATCAGCCCGCCCATGGATGGACGCGGTTCCGTGAGCGGTCCCGTTGCTGCTGCGCGCATGACGTCGAGCACCTCGTCGAGGTATTTGCTCGTGCTGTCGGTGTGCAAGCCGTTGCGCACCAGGAAGGCGCGCTCGCGAATGCAGATAGCGTCCGAAAGAGGAAGGTCATGCTCCCGGCAATAGGCAAGGATCGACGCGCCGTCAGGGAAGTCGACGTCATCGAAGCTCGGCAACGGACGGCCATGCCAGATGGCGTTGCTCTGGTCTTCCTCTACGCGGTGCACGCTTTCGTCGTCGACCTTTTCGGAGCGAATGACGTTGACTGCGGTGATATTCGGGTTTAGCAGGATGGCGTCCGAAAGCGCGGGCGGTAGCTCTTCGTCCGTTTCGATGACCGTATAGGCGGTCTGTCCCTTTTTCGTACGGAACAAGCGCACGGTGGCGATATTGATGTTTGCTGCGTTCAGACATGCCGTGATGTGCGCCAGCACACCCTGCACGTCGCGCTGTTCGGTCACGATGCTGTGGTGTTCGCCGGTCAGCTGTACTTCGACCCCGTTGATGGCGGAGATGACAGCCGCCCCGCCGCCGATAGACTCGCCGCGTACGGTAAGGTGCGTCCCGTCTTCGTCGGTAACCACGATGTCAACGGTGTTGGGGTGGCGTGTTTCCGTGTCAGGTAGCGGCGTGAAAGCGAACGCAAGGCCTTCCTGCTGTGCCAGCTCGAACGAATGCCGAATTCTTTCGTCGTCGGGGGCCATGCCGAGCATGCCAGCGACAAGCGCTTTGTCGGTGCCATGGCCGTGGTAGGTATGGCTGAACGAGCCGTAAAGGAGGAACTCGACCTCGCGCGGCTTGGCGTTCAGCATCTGGCGGGTCATAAGCGCAATGCGCAAGGCGCCCGCCGTGTGCGAGCTTGACGGCCCGATCATGACAGGGCCGATGATGTCTCGGACGCTCAAGGTCTTCATGGTCGCCTCCTGGTCGGAAGGGAGTGCGGTCGGAAAAGCGCTGCTTGCCGCAGGGCGGCCAGACGCAGGGCTTACTCGTTTGGCGGAAGCTTAGCGCATGCGCTTGCGGCAGGCCAGGGCAGTCTACCGGCGTGCCAGGAAACCCGGCGCCCGGTAGGTGACGAAGGGGTATGTGCAAACGATGGTTTTTTCGAAAAATGTGCGAAGAATTCAGCAGGTGGTTGACGGGTGGCGAACGCGCTTCGTACTATACAAAAGTTCGCTTTCAAAAGCCCCGTGGGGTAGGTGCGCACGCAGAACGCCATCAGGCAAGGAAGTCCAGACCGAGCCCCGGCGTCATTCGGCGTAGGAAACCGAGTCTGTCGTGAGCCTGCCAACTTTTGAAAACAAACACGAACGTAGTTTCAATGGAGGAATGCAGTGAAGACGTATTACGCAAAGCCTCTCGAGGTCGAGCGCGAGTGGGTCCTCATCGACGCCACTGACCAGGTTCTTGGCCGCGTTGCCACCAAGGCCGCCCAGATCCTGAAAGGCAAGCACAAGCCGCAGTACACCCCGCATGTGGACACCGGCGACTTCGTGATCATCGTGAACGCGGACAAGATTCGCCTCACCGGCGTGAAGGCCGCCTCGAAGCGCTACTACCGCCACAGCGGTTACCCGGGCGGCTTGAAGTCCGAGTCCTTCACCGAAGCCATGGCCAAACATCCGGAGCGCGTGATCGAGCATGCCGTCAAGGGCATGCTGCCGAAGAACACGCTGGGTCGCGCGATGGGCATGAAGCTCAAGGTCTACGCCGGCCCCGAGCATCCGCATATGGCCCAGAAACCCCGCGAGATCAAGTTGGAGGATAACTAATGGCAGGTGAAGCTATCTACTACGGCACCGGTCGCCGCAAGAACGCTGTTGCTCGCGTTCGCATCATGCCTGGCACCGGCAAGGTTACCGTCAACGGCCGCGACGCGAACGAATACTTCGGTCGCGAAGCGCTCGTGAACTACGCAGTCTCTCCGTTCAAGGTTACGGATACCCAGGGCCACTTCGACGTGGTTGCCCGTCTTAACGGCGGCGGCATCTCCGGTCAGGCTGGCGCGCTGCGTCACGGCATCTCCCGTGCACTGCTCGACGCCGGCGACTACCGCGCTGAGCTGAAGAAGGCAGGCTTCCTGACCCGCGATGCCCGCGTGGTCGAGCGCAAGAAGTACGGCCTCAAGAAGGCCCGCAAGCGCCCGCAGTTCAGCAAGCGCTAAGCCGTCTTGCACCGGGAGCTTTTTGCTCTCGATATTCGAAGGATGGGAACGACCCTCGCGTCAGTGCGACGCGGGGGTCGTTTTGCGTCATGGCGTTTTCGCGCGCATGGTCGTGCCTCTTGCTATCTCGAAGAGGTCGGCGGAGGAATTGCATATGCGGAAAGCAGGGGTTGGCCGAAAGCGCCGGGCAAGGGCGCGAAAGCGGAAGGGTTTCGTGCGTGAGAGCCGCTTGGATGCTTCGGCGCCCGTGTCGGCAAATGTTGCGAGCACGTTGCAGCCTGGTTGCGGGCATGCGTCGAGGCGTGAAAAGCGCGGAGCTTTCGAATAGGCAGGCTTGTTATCGGGTACACTACGAGGATGTACAACTCCGAAGGAACGAGCACCGCCAACCGGCGGGTGAGGAGCGTTATGAACACGCCAGTCGACATCTATGGGTCTATGGTCTTCAACGACGTCACCATGCAGGAAAAGTTGCCGTCCGACGTCTACAAAAAGCTTTCCCAGACCATGAAAGAGGGCAAAGCGCTGGACCAGGACGTGGCAAATGCCGTCGCGCATGCGATGAAGGAGTGGGCTATCGACCACGGCGCCACGCACTACGCGCATTGGTTCCAGCCGCTGACGGGCATCACGTCCGAAAAGCACGATGCATTCATCGACCCGGTCGGCAACGGCACGGCAATCACCAAATTCTCCGGCAAAGAGCTTATCCAGGGCGAACCGGACGCTTCGAGCTTCCCGTCCGGCGGCCTGCGCGCTACGTTCGAAGCGCGCGGGTACACGGCATGGGACCCGACGAGCTATGCGTTCATCAAGGACGAAGTCCTGTGCATTCCGACCGCATTCAGCAGCTACACGGGCGAAGCGCTCGACAAGAAGACGCCGCTTTTGCGCTCCATGGCGGCCATTGACGAACAAGGCCGCCGCGTACTGAAGCTGTTTGGCGAAGAAGACCTGGGCACGGTCACGGCGACCGTTGGCGCGGAGCAGGAATATTTCCTGATTCCCGAGAAGTCTTTTGCGGCGCGCCAGGACTTGGCGGTGTGCGGCCGCACGCTGTTCGGTGCGGCGCCGAGCAAAGGCCAGGAGCTGGAAGAGCACTATTTCGGCGCCATTCGCCCCACGGTGAACGAGTTCATGAAAGAGCTCGACGACGAACTGTGGAAGCTCGGCATTGCCGCGAAGACGAAGCACAACGAGGTGGCGCCTTGCCAGCATGAGCTGGCGCCGGTGTTCTGCCAGTGCAACCGGGCTATCGACGAGAACCTCATCACCATGGAGAAGATGCGCCTGCTGGCAAGCCACCATGGCCTGGAATGCCTGCAGCATGAGAAGCCGTTCGAAGGCATCAACGGTTCTGGCAAGCATGACAACTGGTCGCTTTCTGCGGGCGGTGTGAACCTGTTCGATCCGGGCGACAACCCGATCGAGAACCTGCGCTTCCTGGTGTTTTTGACCTGCGTTATCGAAGCGGTCGACGAATACCAGGAGCTCTTGCGCATGTCTGTCGCCACTGCAAGCAACGACCACCGTCTCGGTGCGGACGAAGCGCCGCCTGCCATCGTGTCCATGTTCCTGGGCGACGAGATTTCCGCCATCGTGGACGCGCTGGTGACCGACCATGAGAGCGAGTACACGACTGCGGTGAAAGTCTCCATGGACCTGGGCGTCGACGTGCTGCCGAACTTCCTGAAAGACAACACGGATCGCAACCGCACTAGCCCCTTTGCGTTCACGGGCAACAAATGGGAATTCCGCATGCCCGGCTCCCAGCAGAACCTGTCCGACTGCAACATGGTGCTTAACACCGCTGTCGCAAAATCCCTCAAGGACTTTGCCGACGCTATGGAGCAGGTTCCGCGCCAGGATTTCGAAAAAGAGGCCGTTTCTTACATCAAGAAGAGCCTCGCTGAGCATCGCCGTATCATCTTCGGCGGTAACGGATACTCCCAGGAATGGGAAGAAGAGGCCGCTCGCCGCGGGCTTGCGAACCACCGCACGACGGCGGAAGCGCTGCCGTGCTTCGTCGACCCGAAGAGCATCGACCTGTTCTGCCAGATGGGCGTCATGTCGGAGACCGAAGTCCGCAGTCGCTACGAAGTGAAGCTTGAGAAGTACAACAAGATTCTCAACATTGAAACGCGCGTCATGAAGCGCATGGCATGCCGCGATTACCTGCCTGCCATCAGCAAGTATGCCGCGGACGTGGCGGATCGCATCACGTCTATCAAGACGGCGGTGCCCAGCGCGGACGTATCGCACCTGGAAGAGATTATGCAGATTCTGCTCAACGGCATGAAGGAAGCATCCGGCGCCTTGAACGCGCTGAACAGCCTGCATGACGAGGCCGAATCTATTGCGGATGAGCAGGAGCGCGCGAACTTCTATGCAGAGCACATCATTCCTGCCATGGAAGCGCTGCGTGCTCCCATCGACCGTCTTGAGAACTTCGTGGACTGCAAATACTGGCCGGTTCCCACCTACAACGAAATCCTGTTCTACTAGGTTCCGTCGGCTGTAGACCGACGGAACCCGCCGACGCTGCGAAGCGCCGAGGCGCCGAATTTGTCATTCAAAACGCCTTGAGCGAATCAGAGTTCAGCGACCCCGCCGGGATGCGTTCGGGCGGGGTCGCTCCCTTTCGGGCGTATATTCAGCTTAGCCGCAATGTCGGCATACTTGCTGCTCAGGTCGCGCCCTTTCAGACGCATATTCAGGGGCCGAGCATGCCAAAGGGCTTGTTCGCTCACGCTGACCCTCGGTGCCCCCCAGCGCTTCTCGCGGCGTTTTGGCAGTTTCAGACGGCAATCTTGGCAGAGGCGCTTTTCCTGCCGGTTAAATCAATGGCGCGCTTACCGGAACGTGGATGCGGTCGGTGCGGCGCGGAGTACAATACATTCACTATGACTTGGGCGGCAAGCCCGATACCAGGCGTCAGGGCTTGTTCCTTGGCGTTGGCGTACCCGAAAGGAAGCGAGAACACATGGCTATCGAAGAGACCAAGTACATTTGGAAGAACGGTGAGCTGGTGCCGTGGGCTGAGGCCACGACCCATGTTCTGACCCATTCGCTGCATTACGGATCCGCTGTCTTCGAGGGCATTCGCTGCTACCACAACGAAGAAACGGGCAAAAGCTACGTGTTCCGCCTGAAGGACCACATGGACCGTCTTGTCCGCAGCACGAAGATCGCGGGCATTCCGTTCGAGCGGACCTCTGAAGAACTGTGCGAAGCCACGCTGGAGCTCATCCGCGCGAACGAGCTTCCGGCATGCTATATTCGTCCGCTCGTGTACTATGGCTACGGCAACATGGGCGTCAACCCGGCCGGCTGCCCGGTCGAGGCCATCATCGCGGTGTGGCCGTGGGGTGCTTACCTGGGCCCGGAGGCGCTGGAGAAGGGCATCAAGATGGGCACGTCTTCGTGGCGTCAGCGTTCCATCAACGCCATTCCGCCGTCGATGAAGAGCGCGGCTTCCTACATGAACTCCATCCTGGCGAAGCAGGAGGCCATTTCGCACGGTTACGACGAAGCGGTCATGCTGAACGAAGCGGGCAAGGTCTGCGAAGGCACGGGCGAAAACCTCTTCGTCGTCCGCGACGGCTACCTGTCCACGCCGCCGCTGTCCGATGGTCTGCTGGAAGGCGTCACGCGCGACACGGTCATGGTGCTTGCCTCCGACATGGACATTCCGGTCTTTGAAGAGAGCTTGACGCGTTCTGACCTTTACATTGCCGACGAAATGTTCCTGACCGGTACCGCCGCTGAACTCACCCCGGTCGCTTCGCTCGACGAGCGTTCGATTGGTGGCCGCGGCCCGATCACGAAGCAGATCCAGGACCGTCTCTTCGACGTTGTTGCCGGAAAGGTCGAAGAGTACCAGGATTGGCTGACGGAGGTCTAAGCCGTTCTTTTAGGACACATACAACCTGAGGGCTGTTTGGCCAGACCGATTCGCGCTCAAACAGCCCTGAACATGCCCGAAGGTTCCAAGACCTTCGGATTGCACAGAATTCCGTGCACAGCAACCCCGGCCACTGGCTCGGGGTTGCTGGCTTTCAGAGGGCGAACGCGATGCCAGCTGGCGGGCGGGAGTTGCTGCGTGATTGGTTCTTGCCACAAGAGGGCATGGGCCGGACACCTGTTGGCAACATGCAGGCGTAAGATTTGTTGGCAACGTCCTGTCCGCGAAGGCTATCGAGGAGATATTCATGACCCGTATCTACACGTACGACTCGACACTGCGCGACGGCGAACAGTGCGAAGGCATTACGTTCTCGCTGGAGGACAAGCTGCGCATCGTCGAGCGCTTGGACCGGCTCGGCATCGACTATATAGAGGGTGGTTTTCCGGCGTCGAACCCGAAAGACATCGAGTTCTTTCGGCGTGTGAGGGACCTGCCGTTGCAGCATGCGCATATCGCGGCGTTCGGCTCGACGTGCAAAAAGGGCGTTGCCGCGGCGGAAGACCAAGGGCTGCAGGATTTGCTGGCATCAGGCGCAAAGACGGTCACGATCGTCGGCAAGACCTGGGATGCGCAGGTGGAGCGTGCGCTGCAGACGACACTTGACGAGAACCTGCGCATGATCGGCGATTCCGTCGCCTATTTGAAGTCCTGCGGCGTGCGCGTTGTTTTCGACGCAGAGCACTACTTTGACGGCTTCAAGTCGAATCATGCCTACGCGCTTGCATGTATCGAGGCGGCAAGCCTTGCAGGCGCTGACTCCATCGACCTGTGCGAAACCAACGGCGGCGCGTTGCCGTTCGAGGTTGAGGAAATAGTCGCCACGACGTGCAAGCAGTTTCCGGAGCAGGCGTTCGGCATCCATTGCCACAACGACTCTGGATGCGCGGTCGCGAACACGCTTGCGGCCGTGCGCGCTGGCTGCACGCAGGTGCAGGGAACGGTGAACGGCTACGGCGAGCGCGTAGGCAACGTCGATTTGC
This sequence comes from Candidatus Aveggerthella stercoripullorum, assembly GCA_018712955.1. GTDB lineage: Bacteria > Actinomycetota > Coriobacteriia > Coriobacteriales > Eggerthellaceae > Aveggerthella > Aveggerthella stercoripullorum. The sequence goes on along the minus strand of DVGB01000095.1, from coordinate 3,201 downwards.
TCACGGTCATTGCCGATCTGGAAATCAAGATGGGATGCGAAACTGTCGGCGAGGAAAACCTCAGACAGTTGACGTCCGTGGCGCAGTATGTGGCCGAAACGTGCAATCTGGCCCTGCCGGCCCATCATCCGTACACGGGTGCGTCGGCGTTCGCGCACAAAGGCGGTCTGCATGCGAGCGCCATCGCGCGCTTTCCGGAGGCGTACGAGCATGCTGACCCGGCGCGCGTGGGCAATAACGCGCGCATGCTTGTCAGCGAGCTGGCAGGCAAGGCGTCGCTTATTGCGAAAGCGCGCAGTCTGGGGTTCGATTTGACGGCACGGCCCGAACTCGTGCAGACCATCCTGGACGATATCAAAGACCGGGAAAGCCAAGGATTCTCCTACGAGACGGCGGATGGTTCGCTTGCGATGCTTTTGCGCGGCTATCTGGGCGAATTCGGGCCGCATTTCAGGCTGGAGAGCTTCCGCGTCATCGTGGACGACAAAGAGGACGTCGGCGCGCGTGCGAAAGATGCTGCTTCGGAAGCGACGGTCAAAATCCACGTGGGAGAAAACCGGTTCGTCACGACGGGCGAAGGCTCCGGTCCGGTCGGCGCGCTCGACACGGCGCTGCGCATGGCCATTAGCGAATCGTACCCAGAAGTCGCTCAGATGGAACTCGTTGACTATAAAGTTCGTATCCTTGACACGAACGTAGGCACAGGCGCCACGACCCGCGTTATGATTACGACACGCGACTCGTTCGGCACGTTCGGTACCATCGGTGTTTCCGAGAACATCATCGAGGCATCATGGAACGCGCTGGTCGATTCGATCGAATACGGCTTGATGAGAATGGGGAAGTGATGGCTGACCTGCGGACAAAGGAAGTCGATGACCTGCTGCACGTGCTCGCCTCCATAGACGACGAGGATCGTGTTTTCGCGCTGTTGGAAGACCTGTTCACCATCCGCGAAATCAAAGAGACCTCTCAGCGTTTGGCGGTCGCCCGGTTGCTTTCGGCGGGCAAATCGTATGCGTCGATCGAAGAGTCCACAGGCGCATCCGCAACCACCATTGCGCGTGTGTCGAAATGCCTGAACTACGGTGCGGGTGGATATCGCCATGCACTTGAGATCCTGGACGAAGGAGAGTCCCGATGACCACCCTGTTTGTGAACGCGTGCGTGCGTGGTGAAGCTTCGAAGACGCTCGAACTATGCCGTACGTACCTGGAGGGCAAAGAGGACGTCCAGGAAGTGAACCTGGCGGAGATGCGGTTGCAGCCTATCGACGCTGACTTTGTGGAAAAGCGCACACGCTTGCAGCGGGCGGGGGATTTTTCGGACCCGCTCTTCGCGCTCTCGAAGCAGTTTGCGACGGCTGACGAGATTGTCATCGGCGCACCGTATTGGGACCTCTCGTTCCCCTCAGCGCTCAAAGTCTACGTTGAGCATGTGTCCGTGTGCGACTTGACGTTCAAGTATACGGAAGACGCGCGTTGCGTGGGCATTTGCAACGCGAAGCGTCTGGTGTACCTCACCACGGCGGGCGGCTCCATCGAGGGCGCGAACTACGGCTACGACTACTTCTGTGGCATTGCGAACATGTTCGGCATCCCTGAGACGCACTGCGTGGCAGCCGAGGGCGTGGACATCTGGGGCGCTGACGTGACCGCTATCCTGGAGGAGGCAAGGGCGAAAGTTCGCGTGTTGCGATAGAGGGTTGGTAGTTCAACCTTCCTGAGGGTGCCTTTTGCCCCAGGTTGTGCAGACGGTCAGCGAGAAGGGCTCTTTTGCCTCGCAGGTCGTTCGTAAAGACAGCGAGAAGCATTCTGGTGCTGAAGATTGACATAACTGGACATGCCCGAGGGCATGTCCAGTTCCTGACTATGCCCCTGAGAAGGCGCGACCCCGCTTGGCCAACGCCAAGCGGGGTCATACGCTGGACTATCGTCCACCAAGGCCTTCTTGAGAGGCAAGATTCGGCGTCAGAACGCTTCGTAGCGTCAAGTCGTTCCGCCGCTCGTAGAGCGGCGGAACTTTTTTAGCCGATAGAAATCTTCTTTGCTTCTTCGAGCTTCGGCTGCTCCTGCTTCGGCACGAACAGCTTCAGAACGCCATCTTCAAACATAGCGGTGATGTCGTCTTCGGCAATCTCCTCGCCGACGTAGAAGTTACGGCTGCACTTGCCAGCGAAGCGTTCCTTGCGCAAGTAGGTGCCGTTCTTCTCTTCGTTTTCGGCATGGGTTTCGGCGGTGACGGTCAGGTAGCCGTCCTTGATCTCTGCCTGGATGTCTTCCTTCTTGAAGCCTGGCAAATCGACATGAAGCTCATAGCCCTTGTCGGTTTCCTTGATGTCGGTCTTCATCAACGACGTGGTTGCCTTCGGTTCGGTGCTGGGGAACAGGCTGAAGTCGAAGGGGTCGAAGAAACGTTGCGAAGTGCGGGGAACCAGCATGCGTATCACTCTCTTTCCATGATGACGGCACGGCCGTCGATGTCGTCCCGGGGACGGTGCGGACAGGCGATCCGAGTTTGCGGTACCGCACCGTCCCGTCGGGGCTTTCCTTGTTACAAGTACGTTTTACACCCGTAAATTAGCACTGTCAACGCGAGAGTGCTAAAAGTCACCGTCCCGTCAACTTTCTAAGCCTCTTTCTATCATCCTTCAAATGGATAATTCCTGAACAGGCATGATAAAAAAATTACCCACCTAGGGTTATTGGGCGCGCGCATGCGTAGGCGCACAATGACGCCACGGTTAAGCTCCGAATCGAAGACGAGAGGAGGGGAGTTATGACCGAATTGAATAACGGACAAGGTGCCGCAGGGGGTGTGTCGTCGCCTTCGTCCAAACGTCCCGTCCAGAAGAAGTGGATCGTGCTGGGCGTGGTCGTCGCCGTCATCCTGGTGGCGGGCGTCGGTTTCTGGGCTTGGCACAACACGCCGGGCTTCTGCAACGCCTTCTGCCACAGTCCCATGGACGCCTACGTGGAGAGCTACTCTTCCGGCGACCAGGGCATGCTCGTGACGCAGCATGCCGAGGCCGGCGACGGGTGCCTGGACTGCCACGAGGCCGAGCTCACCACCCAGGTCTCCGAGCTCATGGCCTGGACGTCCGACTCCTATCCGATGGACGGCGACATGCTGGCCACCGGCAAGGAGTTCGCCAACGAGGAGTTCTGCGCGCGTCCGGAATGCCACGACATGAACGAGGTG
>DVGB01000094.1 GCA_018712955.1 Candidatus Aveggerthella stercoripullorum | reverse complement strand
GGAAAGGAAACGACCGTGCGCAACGCCAATGCCGTCGGCGACAACATCAACGCCATCCGCTTCGACCTCGGCTTGAGCCAGGACCAGCTGGCAAAGCGCGTCGGCGTGCGCCAAACCACCGTATCGAGCTGGGAATGCGGCACAAGCCTGCCAAGCAAGCCCAACATCAAGCGCATGATGAAAGAGTTCGGGCTTACCTACGACGAACTGGTGAGCAAAAAGAATGGATACGCAGCGAAGGCATTCAACAAGCGCCTGTCGCGCTCAAAAACGCTTCGCCCCCTTCCCGAAGACGCTGCGAGCACGCCGGTGCTCGGCCATATTGCAGCCGGCGAGCCTTCAGAAATGGTGGAAAGCACCGATAGTTTCTTTATCCCTCGCCAGCTTCTTCAGGAGCACCCTCGCGCTTTTTACCTGGCAGTACGCGGCAATTCGATGAACCGCACGCTTCCGGACGGGTGTTTGGCGCTCATCGACCCCGATGAGCGCGATGTCAACGAATCCGACGCCTTCGCCGTCCAAGTCGGGGATAGCGAAGCAACCGTCAAGCGCATCCGCAAGACGGGCAACGGCATCGAGCTCGTGCCCGACAGCACCGACCCTTCTTACGTGCCCTTGATCTTCGTGAACGGCAAAAGCGCGCAATCTGTCGTCGTGCTCGGCAAAGTCGTCTGGATGACCGCCCCGTTCGACTATCGCGCATAGCTCCTTTCGCACAGAAGCGCCGCTGTAGAGCAAGCCCATCGAACCCGTCTTTGCGCACGCACGCCCCCTTCGCTGCAAGCGCCGAACAGCCGACGGCAAGCCTGCAGCATGCGCGTCCGCACGCCTTGCCACGTCTGTTATTCGACACAACCTCTTCCCTGTCGCGAGCGCTGACGGGCGCCAAACAACGCGCACACCGCAAACAAGGTGTATTAGAATACCTGCGGACAAAAGATAGGGATTCTTTCCGCAGGGGTGAGAAAGCGGCGAGAATTCCTCTGGATTTCTTAATTGCTAGTGTTATAGTGGCAATTAAGAAACACGACGAGACGAGGTTTGAGCATGCTAGAACTCAAAAACTTGGTATTCGAGGTCCCCGTCGCCGAAGGCTCGAAGGAGACCAAACGTATCATCGACAACCTGTCCCTGACCATTGACGACGACAAGTTCACGGTCATCACCGGCCCGAACGGCGGTGGCAAGTCCACCCTGGCAAAGCTCATTATGGGCATTGAGACCCCTACGGGCGGCCAGATAATCTTCAACGGCACGGACATTACCGACCTGTCCATCCCCGAGCGCGCAAAGCTGGGGATCGGGTACGGGTTCCAACAGCCAGCACGATTCAAGGGCATGAAAGTAAAGAAGCTTCTGGAGATTGCGGCCGGACGTCGACTGCCGATGTTCGCGTGCAATGAATATCTCTCGAAAGTCGGCCTGTGCTCTGCCGGTTGGCTCACGCGCGAAGTGGACAAAAGCCTCTCCGGCGGCGAGGTCAAGCGCATCGAAATCGCTACGATGCTGGCACGCGACCCGAAACTCGCCATCTACGACGAGCCGGAAGCGGGCATCGACCTGTGGAGCTTCGACCGCCTGACGGAAACGTTCCGCGATATCCACGAAGCGCGCGGAGGACGATCGATCGTGATCATCTCGCATCAGGAGCGCATCATCCAGCTTGCCGACGACATCGTGCTGCTGGCGAACGGCCAGGTAGAGAAAGTCGGCATTCCCGACGAGCTTCTGCCCGAGCTGGGCTTCACCGCAAAAGGCGCTTGCGCGCTTACCGAGCCCACCGAACTTCACCTCACCGAAATCCCGACCACCTGCTAGCATCGCACGCTGGCTTCGTTTAGGAGACTGATTTTTATGGCAGTTGACCTTTCCCCCATCGACGAGGGGCTCCTCGCCGAGATCGCGAACATCCATGGCATGCCGAAAGGCGCGTTCAATATCCGCAAGGACGGCCAGCTGGTCGAACGTCATTCTTCGGCGAACATCGAGATTGCCACGAAGACGGACAATCCTGGCATCGACATCACCATTGCGCCCGGCACGAAAGGCGAGACCGTTTTCATCCCGGTCATCGTCACCCAGTCCGGCCTTAAGGACGTGGTCTACAACACCTTCCATATCGGCGACGACTGCGACGTGACCATCATTGCGGGATGCGGCATCCATAACTCCAGCCATCAGGCTTCGGAGCACGACGGCATCCACACGTTCTACCTTGGCAAGAACTCTCGCGTGAAGTACGTGGAGAAGCACTACGGCGAAGGCGAAGGAACGGGCGAACGCATCCTGAACCCGGTCACGAACGTCGTGCTGGGAGAAAACTCCTACTGCGAGATGGAAATGGTGCAGTTGCGCGGTGTGACTTCCACCGTTCGCGACACGAACGCCGAATTGCAGGCAGGCGCAAAGCTTGTGCTTATTGAAAAGCTCCTGACGCACGACTCCCAGAAAGCCACGTCGAATATGAAGGTCGAGCTGAAAGGCGACGATTCCAGCGTGCAGGTGATTTCCCGCTCCGTTGCGCAGGACGACTCGTACCAGGTCTTCAATCCGCTCGTCATCGGCGAGGCGAAGTGCCGCGGCCATGTGCAGTGCGATGCCATCATTATGGGCAATGCGAAGGTGAAGGCCATTCCCGGCATCGAAGCCGCGAGCGAAGACGCCCAGCTTATCCACGAGGCCGCCATCGGCAAGATTGCGGGCGACCAGATCGTAAAGCTCATGACGCTCGGCCTGACGGAAGAGGAAGCCGAAAAGGAAATCTTGGACGATTTCCTGAACTAACTTCAATCGCACTATTGCAGGGAGCAGCAACGGGAACCGCGCGGAGCGCGAACATCGGCTGCCAAACGCAAGGGATGATCACTTTCCCCTTTACGAAAAAGAGAGCTCAAGCGATTTGAGCTCTCTTTGTTTTATCCGCTCTTGTTATTTGCCTTGCGCGACACGCTTCGTAAGCCGACGCCGGGCTGCACGCAAGCCGTCCTCTCGACGTTGCCTGTCTTCGCAAGCCGAGACAGTTCTGCAAGCTACGTGCAAAGCCGACGCCTACTGAGCGTCCTCTTCCGACTGGCCGCTGGATACGCCGGTCGCCTCTTCCAGGCTTACCGCATTTGAGCCGGCCTCGCCCGTGTCCGAAGCGCCGAAGCTGGCAGCCTGTCCTTCCGCGAGCACTTCCTCAAGGGAGGGAGAGTCCGAAGCAGAACTGCTGCCATTTGCGCCCGTCTCAGCATTCGCACGGTCGTCTTCTGCGGGAGCGGCAGAAGCCGAGGACGTCACCGGAAGGCCGCTCAAATCCAAAGTTTCGCCTAGCCATTTCGCCTGCACGACTTCGGACAGCCCATTGCCCATAACGGTCTGCAGCGCGGTCGACACCGCTTCTTGCAACGCCGTGTTCGACGAGTTGATACCAATGCAGTAGCCGTTCACCGAGTGCAGAAGCGCCACCATCTGGGCATCAAGCCCGCCGCTGGAAATGACGTAAGACCCGATGACCGCGTCTGCCGCCACGTAGTCCGCCGAACCGTCAGAAAGCGCCTTGAAGGCCGTCGTCAGGTTTTCCGCGGAGACGACCGAGGACGTTCCGAACTGGTTGCTCACTTCCCACGCGCTCATAGAAGAGCTCTGGGCCGCGATGCGCAGTGCGGAGTCGGCCTTCGGCACGGTGGTTACGCCCGATGGCGCGAACAGGGCAACCGAGGTTTCGACGTACGGGTCGGAAAGCCAGCATCCAAGGCCGGTGTCAGAGCTGTCAAGCCCCATGACGATGTCCACTTCGCCGTCGGAGATGGCCCCTTCAGGGTCGCTGCCCACGTCGATGATCTGGAGGTCAAGGCCCATCGCGTCGGCGATGGCCGCCGCCATGTCCACGTCAAGGCCGACAACATGGCCGGATACCTGCGAGGCGAACGGTGCATTCGACGTGTTCACGCCCACGCGCAGCGTCTTTGTCACGCCGATGGTCGGGGTGTCCACGACCGCAGTCTTCGTCGGCGGCGTGTACGTCTGGCTGCTGCATCCTGCCAATGCGAACACCAGGCCCAAGGCTGCAACGCAGCACAGGGCAAACTTCAACACTCGGTTCATCCGGGCGTTCCCCTCCAATCGTACGGTTCATGCATTCCGCCCGCGAACGATGCACGCTGTCCAGCAGCGCCCCGTCCTGGGCGCAATCGGGCGAAAGGCCTTGGAAGCCTCGCTCGATGCTTCCTCCAGCTGACCTAGTCTTTGCCCCCACACTCGCGCACTGGAGCCGAGCTTGCACCCGTCACCCTCTCGCCCGCGCGGCCGCATGCCGCAAAGTCAGAAAAACGGGCGGTGCGACTTACCCCTAGGATGCGCCATGCTCGCGCGCGGCGTACCGTGCGCTTACGTGGATCCTTTCGACCGCATCTGCCGTGGACTGAGCGCCCGTCCGGACGCCGCAACTACAGACCTGAAAGAAGCTCACTCAAGTTTAACAGAATGAAAGAGCGCGCATCCCGATTGCTCACCATCTTCAAGCCCCGCTTGCCGGGCATCGCCCATTCGACCGCACATCGGCTGGACGACGCCGCTGGCAGGCCTCCATTGCGGCTTGAACCACGGCCGACCTGGAAGACTCAGGGAGAGCCTGCAAACTTTGCTTGGAATTCGTGCAAGATTCCTTACGACGAGCGGTGGAGTACACTAGCTAAGGTCTTGCCATGAACGTCCGCACGCACGCATATGCCCTCGGTAGCCTGGCCAAAGAAGCGGTTTTCGAAACGCTGTGGCCCACGCGCTGCTGCGTATGCGACCTACCGGGCGCCGTGCTCTGCGAACGCTGCGAGCGCGCGCTCTCCCGCCTTGACCGCTGGCAAGCATGCCCGTGCTGCGGCGCCCCGTACGGGCGTATCCAGTGCACGGAGTGCAACGAGCGAACGCTTTCAGCGCTTGGCCTTGAACGCTATCCGTTCGCATCGTGCTCGTCTGCCGTCCTTTTGAACGACGCTGCGCGGAGAATCGTGCTCGCCTGGAAGGACGGCGGCGAACGCAGGCTCGCTGCCGTCATGGCAGACGCCATCGCCCGCACGCTCCCGCCTTCCTGGTGCGCGCATTCTTGGCAGGCGCACGCCTTGCGCGAGCGTACAGGGCTTTTCGCCGCCGAAGAGACCAATTGCGCTCATTCGGCAGTCCGGAACGGAGGTGCCCGGGTTTCATCGCCCGAGAACGATGCCGCCTCGGGCAACATGCAGGCCTTTCCCGCCCGACCTTCCGAATCTTCCTGCGACCTTCTCCCCGAAGCGGCATTCTTCATCCCCGCGTCCCGGCAAGCCCTCTCCCGGCGCGGTTGGGACCACGCCGAAGAGCTTGCCCGCGAAGTCGCCAGACTGCTCGAACTTCCCGTTTGGACCCCGCTCGCCCGCCCTTTCGCCCGCGACCAGCGCGCTTTAGGACGTCGAGCGCGTGCTCGCAATGCCGTCGGGTCTTTCCGGACCGAACGACCGGAGAGCGTGCGTACCGCTCGCCGTCGGGAAGAGCTC
>DVGB01000093.1 GCA_018712955.1 Candidatus Aveggerthella stercoripullorum | reverse complement strand
CGGCCGCAAGGTCGAAGAGGGCACTCACGAGCAACTCCTCGCCGCATCGGGGACGTATGCGAAGATGTGGAGCCAGTACACAGAGGCGGTCGAATGGGGGATCGAATCGGCTCCAGGCGGCGACGAAGCCCGATCCTTCGAAGCGGTCGCCCCGCATGCGGCGCAGGATGCTTCCGCCGGCGAGCACGACCCTGCGGAGAAGCCCGGAAAGCCGTCGAGGGGCAGGTCGCCTTGGCTTCAGAGAGCGTTCAGCCTAACTGATCAGGGCTATGCCGGCCTCAAGCGCTCCGCCCTCGCATGCACTCTGAGCGATCTGGCCCTCATGATCCCCTTCGTCTGCACGGTCGCCGCGTTCGCGGCTCTTGTGGGGACCCTTGCGGGCGAGCCCTTCGACGCGAACGCGCTCTGGGCGATCTTCACCGTGGGAATCGCAGGAGCGATCGTGGTCTTCATCGCCTCGAGAAACGACTACAAGAAAACATACGTAGCCGCCTACACCGAGTCCGAAAGCATCCGCCTGCGCCTTGCTGACCATCTGAGGAAACTGCCCATGAGCTTCTTCAACCGCAGGGACACGACCGACGTGGCCGATCGCATCATGGGGGACGTGACGGCGCAGGAGTCCATGCTGTCTTCGACGCTCCCGCAGCTCATCGCCGGAATCGTGTCGACCGTGGTCATCTGCGTGATGCTTGCCTTCTTCGACTGGAAGCTCGCCTGCTGCGTTATGGTTACGCTTCCGCTTTCGGCGGGGGTTATCGCCTTGAGCCGACGCCATCAGTCGCGCCTTTTCGAAAGGCAGAACCGCGTCCGCCTGGATGCGCTGGCGCGCGTGCAGGACTACCTCGAAGGCATCAAGGACATAAGGGCCTGCAGGGCGGTGGGCAGGGACTCCGCCGCCATGGAGCAGGCGATGCTCGAGCTCAAGAGGGTGACGATGCGGGTCGAGCTCGCTGTCGACGTCTCCGTCTCCCTTGCAAGCGCCATCCTTCGCTCGGGGGTGGGCCTGACCGTCTGCATCGGCGCGATGCTTCTCGCCTCCGGCGGCGTTGACTTCATGGTTCTGCTCATGTTCCTGCTCATCGTTTCGCGCGTGTACAGCCCCATCCTCGCCCTCGTGTCCCAGCTGCCCAACCTTCTCAACCTGTCGACCAAGACGGCCCGGATCAAGGCGGTCATGGACGAGCCCGAGGCGAAGGGCTCCGCTCCGGCGGATGTCTCCGGCCATAGCCTGTCCTTCCAAAACGTCCGGTTCGGGTACGGCGACGAGGAGGTCCTCCACGGCATCAGCTTCGACGCGCAGGAAGGAAAAGTCACCGCCCTCGTCGGGCCGAGCGGCTCGGGCAAGTCGACCTGCGCCCAGCTGGCGGCGAAATTCTGGGAGCCGGACAGCGGCAGGATCCTCTGCTCGGGCAAGGACATCGCCGGGTTCTCCGAGGAATCGTGGCTCGCGCACGTCTCCATAGTCTTTCAGGACGTGATCCTTTTCGACGACACGGTCGCGAACAACATCCGGATCGGCCGCGAAGGCGCTTCCGACGAAGAGGTGGCCGAGGCGGCGCGTGCGGCGCACTGTATGGAGTTCATCGAAAGGCTTCCCCAGGGGTTCGACACGATGCTGGGCGAGAACGGCGCCGCTCTTTCCGGAGGGGAGCGCCAGCGCCTCTCCATCGCGCGGGCTCTCCTGAAAGACGCTCCCGTGGTGCTTCTCGACGAGGCCACCGCCTCGCTCGACCCGGAGAGCGAGACGCTTATCCAGAAGGCGGTCGGAACCCTCTGCGCGGGCAAGACGGTGATCGTCATCGCCCATCGCCTGAGGACCATCGCCAACGCGGACAAGATCGTCGTTCTCGACGACGGGAACATCGTCGAAGAGGGGACCCACGACGACCTCGTTTCGAGCAACGGCCTCTACCGGCATCTTTGGGATCTCCAGCTGCGGAGCAGCAGCTGGGGCGCGAAAGGGCGTATGGCAGCTGAGGGAACGCAGTGATGTCCTTCGAACAGTATTCGGGAAGAATCGTGCGTTTATGCTGGGCGGAGAAGGGTTGCCAATTCCAAGGTTGACACGGTTACACGCTGCGAAGCCCCATCCCGCTGGCGTGCTTCCACTCCCTCGGCGGCACCCCATAGGCTTTCTTGAACGCAGCGGCGAACTTGCTCGGGTTTGCGTAGCCCACATACGTTGCTGCTTCCGTCACCTTCGCGCCTTGTGCGAGCTGCGTTGCCGCCTCTTCCATTCGGCGTCGTCGGAGGTAGGTCGCGATCGTGCTGCCATATGCGCGGGTGAAGTACTCGTTGAGTGACGTTGCGCTCACGCCGAAGGCGGCGGCCATCGTCCGGGCGTCGTGACGCGCGCTGAGGGCGCGCTCCATCTCGTCGCGGGCTGCGGCAGCCATCCCCATCTGCGCACGCGTGAGCAGGGAGCGGGGTTTCGCCGTTGAAAGGTCGCGCCGTTGGAGGCCGAGCAGCAGTCCGAGAACCTCGTATTCCGCCATCGCGTCGTCGTTCGCGTCGAGAAGCGCTGCCAGACGCTCCATGTGTCCGTTGAGCTCCGCGTCTCCTGTGAGGACGGCCGCCGGCCCCGCTTCGCGGGCGATGCGCCGGATGGCGTTGTCCCCTGTGTCGAGCAGGGAGAACGCCGGTTCCTCGGCAACTCGATCGTTCACGAACAGCTCGACGCCGCGGTAGCGCCCCGATGGGTATCTGAACTCGGCCGGCCGCTTCCGGGAGTAGCTTGCGCACAGGTCCCCGGCGGCAACTACGCCCAGTCCGCCGTCGGGAATGTCGACTTCGCACCGACCCTCCCAGCACAGGTTCACCGTCAGCCACATCCCGCTGGAGAACGAGGGCAGCTGGAGGGGCGTGTCGGAAGGGATGTTCGGGCACCTCGTGCAGGTAAAGTCAACGAGGGCGATGAACAAACCGCGTGACAGGGCGCGACCGCGCATGGAGCCGCTTCCGACCGGTTTCGAGATCTGCAGTTCGAAGAGGCCCTCGGGGTCCTCAACCAGCTCGACTCCCGGGGCGACCCTCGCTTTCAGGAGTTGTCCGTCGGTCTTTCTATCGGAGCATGCGCCGGCCACGGCACCGTCCCCTTTCGACACGTGCCGTTGCTTTGCGGCAGCGGCGATTGCATTTCGATAGTTAATTATAGCTAACATCACTGAGATATGGAGCTGACCGCATAGTATGGAGTTGAGGAGGTTTCCTCTTCAACCCTAAGCTTTCTCCAGGTTGCGGGCACGACGCCCGCCCTGGAAAGGAGTTGATCAATGAAACTGCACGATGTGAAAGGGGGGTCGGCTGCGCGCGTTTTGGCCGTGTTGGGTGATGCGCGGTTCGTCTCGCGGGTCACCGCAGTCGGACTCACCGAAGGGTGTCGGATAGAAGTCCTCCAGAACGTCCGAAAACGCCCCGTGCTGGTATACGTCCGCGACAGCGCCGTTGCGATCGACAGAGGGGATTGCGAACTGATTGATGTGGAGGTGGCCTTGTGAGCTGCGAGACGTGCGCGGCCGCTTGCCCAGCGGCCAAGGGAGCAAGAACGTCGGGAGGGCAGGGCGCTGGTGTTGCGGTCGCTCTTCTTGGCCAGCCAAATTCCGGGAAGTCTACCCT
>DVGB01000092.1 GCA_018712955.1 Candidatus Aveggerthella stercoripullorum | reverse complement strand
CTGTTTCCAAACCGTCAACTTCGACCAGCGAAAAGGCCACAGGTCGTGATTAGGGGCAATTCGGCACACTAAAGTGCTAAAGCAGCGCAAAACCGACCGTTCGCCGGAAGTGAGCTACAGGTCCGCGCTCGGCGCACGCAGCGCTTCGCGCGTGCGCAGGTGCTGCGGCTTGTAGCCCCTAGCGCTCGTAGACGACCTCGCGCACCGTCATAGCATTGGCCCCTGTCGGGCCAACTCGTTTTGAAACGCCTGCATTATCCTGATGTCATACTATATTTATTCAAATACAATATCTCTGCACGAAGGCTTTAGGTGCAGGCGCCAGCATGCCACACCGCTTCGCACAATGCCCGGATGCACCACAAAACCGGAAGATACATTCAACCGAAGGGGCCATCATGAAGATTTCCGCACGCAACCAGCTCAAGGGCACTATCTCCACCGTCTCCGAAGGCGCCGTCAACGGCGTTGTCGCCATCGACCTGGGTGACGCCACCATCAAGGCCGACATCACCGTGGAAGCCATTAACGACCTGGGCCTCAAGGAGGGCATGACCGCCTACGCCATCATCAAGGCCACCAACGTCATGTTCGCCGTCGGCACCGAGCGCATCTCTTCCATCTCCGCGCGCAACCAGCTGGCAGGCACCGTCGCCGAGGTCAAGAAGGGCGCCGTCAACGGCCATGTCTCCCTGAAGCTTGCCGATGGCAACGCCATCAAGGGCTCCATCACCAACGAGGCCATTGACGACCTGGGCTTGACCGAAGGCGCCCCGGCGCTCGCCATCGTCAAGGCTACCGATGTGATCGTCGGCGTGGAATAACCACGTCGCCTTCATCTCCAAAAGCGAAAGCCCGTGCTTGAACCGCCTCCCATTTCTTGGACACGAGAAATGGGATGCAGTTCACGCCAGGCTGGAGGGCGCTGTTGATTTTTTTGAATTGGACGTGTTGAACGACCCGTTTACCCCGTCCCTTTGGGCTACTTCGTGTACAGAACCGGGATGGGATCGTCCGCTACTTCGTCCAGGTTATCTTCGTAGACGTAATGCTTCGTCTCCCGCGCGATCAGGCCGGAGATAGCCAGCACCACGATGATGTTCGGGATGGCCATGAGCGCATTGCCGATGTCAGAGATGGTCCAGACCACGTCGCCCACGCCGATAGCGCCCAAGAACGCGACCGCCACGTAGAGCACCTGGTAGGGACGCACGGCGCGTTTGCCGAACAGGTAGGCGGCACAACGGTTGCCATAGTACGACCAGCCCAGGATGGTGGAGTACGAAAAGGCGATCATGCCGAGCACCAGGATAGGCGTGCCGATGAACGGAATCTTAGAGAACGCCAGGCTGGACAGCTCCGCGCCGGTAAAGCCCGTCGGGTTCGCCAGGATGGCCTGCTGGATCTCCGGATGCGCGATCATGGTGGAGACGAGCACGATGCCCGTAAGCGCGCAGATGACGACCGTGGACCAGAACGTGCCCGTCATAGCGATGAGCGCCTGCTTGGCCGGGTTTTTCGTGATGGCCGCCGCCGCAACGATGGGCGCAGAGCCCAGGCCGGACTCGTTCGAGAACAGGCCGCGCGCGCAGCCGAACTGCAGCGCCACCATGATGCCGGAGCCGACCGCGCCGCCGAACGCCGCCTTCGCCGTGAACGCGCATTCCAGGATCATGCCGATGGCCTGCCCCAAAAAGGATGCGTTCATCACGAGGATGGCAATGCAGCCGGCCGCATACCCGACTGCCATGATGGGCACGAGCCATTCGCACACTTTAGAGATAGAGCCGACGCCGCCGAAGATGACGACCGCCGTCAGAATGACGATAATGGCGCCAATGATGCGCGGGTCGATGGGGAAATTGGACGTGATAATGCCGGTCATGGCGCTTGCCTGGACGGCAGAGCCCGTGCCGATGGAAGCAATAGCAGCGAACAGCGCGAACAGCACCGCGCCGACCTTCGCCCAAACGGGAATGCGCCCGTCCTTGCGCACGAACGCGCGCTCCCACACGAACATGGCGCCGCCGAGCATTTCGCCGCGATGGTCCTTCACGCGGTATTTGACTGCCGCGAAGACCTCCGCGTACTTCGTCGCGATGCCGAACACGCCGGTGAGCCACATCCAGAAGACCGCGCCCGGTCCGCCCGCCAGAATGGCCGTCGCCACGCCGACGATCGAGCCGGTGCCGACGGTCGCGGCAAGCGCCGTCACGAGCGCGCCGAACTGGCTGATGTCGCCTTCGGCGTCCGCTTCCTTCGAAACGGACATCTTGATGGCGGCAGGAAGCTTGCGCTGGATAAAGCCGGTACGGATGGTCAGGAAGATGTGGCTGCCCAGCAAAAGGACGATCATTGCCGGACCCCATACGAAGGCATCAATCTGGTTCAGGAACTCTATCATGTCGTTGCGGCCTCCCGCATTAAGCACGGCGGCAGACCCACCGTGGCGTCGGATGGAATTACACGGAATGAACACCATTGCACAACGACGCACGCGCAACAAGCCATCAAACGACAAATGACCCTCACCGTCAGGCGAAATGCTGTTGGCACCTGCAGTTTGCCCGCGTCTTTGCACTCCCACCGCATCTGCCAAGCGCGCACGCTCTGCGCAAGGTTATGTCCCTGCACAATGGCATCGCCGCAGTCCTGTTTCTTCCACAACAACTCGGGCAAACGTTTGCAGGCCTTTGCCGCGTTTCTTACAATAGCGTCAATGAATTCTGTTTCAGGGCGAGGTGAAAGTCCTCACTGGTGGTTACCGGGAGCGCACCCGGAAGTCCACGCACCCGTTGACAGGCGGGTTGACTCGGTGAAAATCCGAGACCAACGGTCATAGTCCGGACGAAAGAGGCAGAGCTTGCACGACGCGACGTCGCGAGCCCTGCAGTTGAACAACGGCAGGATGCCGTCCGTTCGATTGCGGGCGCCGCGGGCTTCAAGCCCGCGGTACAGCGCTCGGCAGACCTAAAGCCTGTATGAACACGAATTCATGCGGGCTTGTTTTCTTTTCAAGGCAGAAAACCAGTCCTTCATTCCTCGCCTTGGACAGAAAGGGGCTGGCCATGAACGCTCAGACGAAACGCGCCGCCGACTTCCAATTCAAAAACACGAACCGCTGGTCGACCAAGCAGCTGGTCACCATGGCGCTCATGTGCGCCATCGCATCGCTGCTTTCGTTCGTCCAAATCCCGCTCATCCCGGGCGTGACGTTTTTGACCTACGACGCGTCGCTCATGCCCGCCATGGTCTGCGGCTTCGCCTTCGGGCCGGGCGCCGGCATCACGGTAGGCGCCGTCGCCGCCATCATCCACGGCCTTATCCTGGGCGAATGGGTCGGCTCTCTCATGAACATTTGCGCCGCTATCTTCTTCGTGCTGCCCGCCGCCCTGGTCTACCGCGCAAAGCGCACCCTCCCGTTCGCTATCGGCGGACTGGTCCTGGGCGTTATCACGGCAGCCCTGGGCGCCATCCTTTCGAACCTTACGATCGGCGTATGGTTCTGGTACGGCACCCCTGACGCCATCCTGCCGCTCATGCTCCCGGCGGTCATCCCCTTCAATCTGGCGAAGGGCGCGCTGAACGCGGTTCTTACCGTTATCGTCTACAAGGCTGTCTCGAATTTGATCGCCCCCGAGAAGGCTCCCGCCAAAGGCAGCGCCCCCGAAAAGGCTTCGGCCAAAGCGCAGTAACGAAACGTAGCAAGGGTCATTCCCCCTCGTGCGAGCTCGGCTCGCGCACGCACGGTCCTCCCGGCGTCCCGCACGCCGGGAGGACCCTTTCCCGGACATTTTTCGCCACCGAGCCTGTGATAGGAACCGTATGATCGACCTTGAACACGTCAGTTTTTCCTACGATGGAGAGACCATTGTGCTGGACGGAATCTCCCTGCGCATCGAGCAGGGAGAATTCCTCTGCGTGCTCGGCGGCAACGGTAGCGGAAAAAGCACGCTTGCCAAACATTTAAATGCGCTGTTCATCCCCGACGAAGGGCGCGTCACGGTCGACGGGCATGACACGGCAGACCCTTCCTATACGTACCTGATTCGCAGCACGGTCGGCATGGTCTTCCAGAATCCCGACGACCAGCTGGTAGCAAGCCTTATCGAAAACGATGTCGCCTTCGGCCCCGAAAACCTGGGCGTGCCAACGGAGCAGCTCCGACAGCGCGTGACGGACTCCCTCGCCGAGGTGGGCCTTATGGGCTTCGAGCGCAAGGAGACCACCGCGCTTTCGGGCGGCCAGAAGCAGCGCGTGGCAATAGCCGGCGTGCTTGCGATGGAGCCGCGCGTGCTCGTGCTCGACGAGGCGTCCTCCATGCTGGACCCGCGCGGGCGCAAAGGCCTCATGCGCGTTTGCCAAGAACTGCACGAAGCGGGCATGACCATCGTCATGATCACGCATTTCATGGAAGAAGCCACGCTCGCTGACCGCGTGGTAGTGCTCAAGGACGGACGTGTGTGCATGGAAGGCGCGCCGCAAGACGTGCTCGTGCGCGCCGACGAGCTGGAAGGGCTGAACCTCGAAGCGCCCTTTGCCTGCGAAGTCTCTAGCGACCTGCGAAAACGCGGCCTGCCCGTGCGGACTGAAGTGGACGAGGACGTTTTGGCGCAGGCCATCGTGGACGCGTTGGACACCGATGCATTCCCCGCACTGGACGCAACGGACGACCGAATGGCCGCGCACGAGACCACGGGCGGCCGAAGGTTGGCAGACCAGGCTGCAGACGGCACTGAACCGGCCACAGGGACAGCGCAAGCTTTGAAATCCTCCCCCGAACGGGAAGACGCTCCGGCATACGCTGCAAGCCCCACGAGCTTTGCGGCGTTCGATGCGGGCGCTGGCGCCTGTGCTCCTGCAGAAGGAAGCGCGGTGCAGCCCCTCATCCAATTCGAGAACGTGAGCTTCGCCTACTTGAGCGCCGCCGAACGCCGCAAGATGAAAAAGCGCGCGCGGCGTGCGGGGACAGGCCCTGACGCGAGCGCCGCCATGGGCATGCCCGCTTGGGGCAACAGCCCCGACAACCTCTGGGCGCTGCACGACCTTTCGTTCACCGTGCACGAAGGCGACTTCCTCGGGATTGCAGGGCATACCGGCTCAGGAAAGTCGACGCTGTTGCAGCTCATGAACGGGCTGCTCGAGCCGACGCACGGACGCGTGCTCGTGGAGGGAACCGACACTGCCGACAAGCGCGCGGCCACCGCCCTGCGCGGGCATGTGGGGCTTGTCTTCCAGTATCCCGAACACCAGCTGTTCGCCGCCACCGTCTACGAGGACGTGGCGTTCGGCCCGCGCAACCTGGGCCTGTCCTCCGGCGAAGTGGACGCCCGCGTGCGCTCGTCGCTTGCGCAGGTAGGCCTTTCCTTCAATGAACTGCACGACAAAAGCCCCTTTGAGCTTTCGGGCGGCCAACAGCGCCGCGTGGCGTTCGCCGGGGTGCTTGCCATGAGTCCGCGCACGCTCATCCTTGACGAGCCGGTGGCAGGGCTCGACCCGCGTGCACGGGCCGAATTCCTTGAGCTGATCCGCGGTCTGCACGAAGACGGCCTGACCGTCGTCATGGTGTCCCACGACATGGACGACCTGGCAAACCTGTGCTCTCGTCTGCTCGTGCTCAAAGAAGGCGAGCTGTTCGCATCCGGCACTCCTCAGGCCGTTTTCCTGCAAGGTTCCGCGCTGAAGAACGTAGGGTTGGGACTTCCGGCGCCTCAGCGGTTTGCGCTGGCATTGCGCGATGCAGGCGTCCCCTTGCGCCCTGACGTGCTCTACGACCGCGCGACCCTGGTCGATGCGCTTGCCGCGCTTCCTTGGAAGGAGGTCGCACGCCCATGATCAACACGTTCTCGTTCGGCAGCTACCTTCCCGGCGACAGCCCGCTGCACCGCATGGACCCGCGCGCAAAGCTTCTGCTCGGGTGTGCGTTCATCATCATTGCGCTCGTCGCGCAGGATTTCGCCGCGCTGGGCGTATGCGTCGTGTTCGTGCTGGCGTTCTATGGCATCGCGCGCCTCCCCTTCGGCAAGGCGGTTCGCTCCATCGGCCCGCTCGCCGTCATCGCGGTGGTCGCTGCAATCCTCAACCTGTTTGTCGTCCAAGGCGGCGAGGTGCTCTTCCAGTGGGGTTTCGTGCGCATCAGCGAAGCAGGCGTCCATCAGTGCCTGCTCGTGGCAGCGCGCGTGCTCACCATGCTGCTGGCTATGAGCCTCGTCACCATGACCACGACGACGCTTGATATCACCGAAGCGTTCGAAAGCCTGCTCGGGCCGCTTTCGCGCATCGGTTTCCCCGCCCATGAGGTATCCATGGTCATGGGCATTGCCCTGCGCTTCCTGCCGCAGTTCGTGCAGGAATTCGCCACTATCTACCAGGCGCAGGTCAGCCGCGGTGCGAAGCTGGCGGAAAGCCCCCGGCGCGGCGCGCTGCGCATGCTGACCAGCCTCATGGTGCCGCTGTTCACGAGCGCATTCCGCCACGCGGAGACGCTTTCGCTTGCCATGGACGCCCGTTGCTATCACGGAGGCGCCGGGCGCACGAGGCTCGCGCCACTGCGCTACGCGCCGCGGGATGCCGTTGCATGCGCGGTGGTCGCGGCCATGCTCGCATGCGTGCTTGTCGTGAACGGCCTGGTGTAGGACCTCGATCGAAAGGACAGGACATGGCTTCAGCATTCCCCGATCAGACACTCCCTCCCACCGCTGACGCGAGCGAAGGCATCAAACGCGCGCTCGAGTACCTGACGAACATCCCGGCATGGTACCTGGCCACGAGCGTGGACGGCCAGCCGCACGTGCGCCCGTTCAGCTTCGCCGCGGAACAGGACGGCAAAATTTGGTTCTGCACGGCCACCATGAAGGACGTGTGGGAAGAGCTCGTCCAGAACCCACGCTTCGAGGCGACGGCTTGGTGGCCAGGACATGGCTGGCTGATCCTGCGCGGCGTGGCAGGCATGGCGGACAACGCCCGGCCGGAAATGCGCGAAATGGGCTACCGCCACCTCACGACGCTGGGCGAAAGCTACGAAGGCCCTGACGACCCGCGCTTGGTGTTCTTCTCCGTCGAAGAGCCGCAAGCCTGGATCTGCGGTCATGGCGAAAACGACTGGAATCCGCTACCGCTGTGACCTGCACACGCCCTGGCAAGGAACGGGGACGGCCGCTTTTTCTCACGGAATGAAAAAAGCGGCCGTCCCCGTTTCTCATGCAAGCGAGGCTTCCGAACCATGCTCGGAAGCCTCGCTTCGTAAGGCGTGCCCGTTTAGGCATGCCTGCATAGAGCCTCTACGCTACGCCAGCAGACCCTGCTCTTCCATGTAGGCCTTCAGGTCGTCTTCCCACGTGGGAAGCTCGATGCCTGCAATGTCCAGCAGCATGCTCTCCAGCACGATATTCTCTGCCGTGCGGGGATCCTCCACCGGAATCAGAACCTTCTCCGGGTCGTAGCCAGCGTACTCCAGAATCTTCGCCGCGAAGTCGTAACGGCTGGCACGACCGCGCGAGACGATGTGGAACGTGCCCGTCGCGCCCTTGTCCAGCGCGCGGAAAATAAGGTCAGCGTACAGCGACACGCTCGTGGGCGCTGCGAACTGGTCCGTGCGCACTTCGATGGTGCCGCCTTCGCGCGCGGCGTCCAAAATCGCCTTCATACGGCCGCTCGATGCGTGGTAGAGCCACGACGAACGGACGATGATGTGGTCGTTCGTGGTGTTGCGCACCATCATTTCGCCCGCGCGCTTCGACTTGCCGTACGGCGTGTCAGGCTCGGGGCTGTCGAATTCGTTGACCGGTTCGTCCAGCTTCGCCGAGTACACGTCGTCCGAAGACACCTGGACGATGGTCGCGCCCACCGTGTTCGCCGCCAACGCCACGTTGCGCGCGCCCAGGGCATTGACCTCGTACGCCTTCACGCGCGTGCTGAGCGTCGTGGCCTCACGGCGGATGCCTGCGCAGTTCACGACGATGCTCGGCTGGACCTCTTCGGCGAAGGCCTCGAGGCGCTCCGGCTCGCAGACGCTCAGCTCCACGTCGGTTCCCACGACGTTATAGCCCGCACGCTCGAAGCGTTCGACCATTTCGCCGCCCAGGAAGCCGCGACAGCCGGTCACCCACACTATTCCTTTGCTGGTCATACACTCACCTCGTCAATTCAGTCTCTGTCGGGATCGGACCGGAACGCTTACGCGCTCGGCTTACCGTCGCCCGCGTCCGCAGAATCGGACGCGCTCACCTTTGCAGGCTCGCTCGGGGCAGCAGCCGTCGCAACTGCGGCAACCGCAGCTGTAGCCGCAGCGGTCTCAGGCGATTCCGCCGTAAGCTGGGCAGGCGCCTCCTGCGCCGCTTCGAGCGCCTCGTCGTCGCTCTCCTTCCAGCCATGGACGGTCTTGCCCTTCTTGCGAGCGATGAAGAACTGGGCGCCGCCGACGATGACGATAAGGACGAATCCCATCAAGTCTGTCGAAGGTCCAGGAATCATCATTCCCAGGCCGCCGAGTGCAAACAGTATACGGAATACCGGGTTGATATGGCGGTCGAACAAGGTGTTCGTCAACGCACATTGCAAGCCCATGATGCCGATGGTCGCCGTGAACGTGTTCCAGATGACCATGGGGAGCTGGACGTCGTCGCCCACGAGCAGCAGTACCGGGCTGAACGCGAAGATGTACGGCACGACGAATTTGCCGATACCGAGCTTCGTCGCGTTGACGGCCGTCATCATCGGGCGCGACTTCGCGATAGCACTCGCCGCGTAGGCGGCCAAAGCGACCGGCGGCGTGATGTCGGCGGCGATGCCGAAGTAGAACACGAAGAAGTGCGCACAGATGGGGTTGATGCCCAGCTGGATGAGGATGGGCGCACAGGTGGAAGCCATGATGCAGTAGTTCGCCGTGGTCGGCACGCCCATGCCAAGGATGAGGCAGCAGATCATGGTGAACACGAGGCCGATGATGATCCAGTCGCCCGCAAGCTGGACCACGATGTTGATGATCGTGGACGCAAGGCCGGTGACGGTGATGCAGCCGGCGATGATGCCCGCCATGCCGCACGCAACGGCGACCGGGATGGTGCTCTTGGCGCCAGCCGCGAACGCGTCCGCCATCGTGAGCAGCGCGATCTTCACCGTCTCGGCGAAGACGGACCCGAACGTCGCGCCCTCTTCGCGCTCAGACCAGTTGATGGTCAGGAAGTTGATGAACCCGACCACGAACGCAGCGGCGATGGAGATGGCAGCGGACACGGCCATGGTGCGTGTACCGGTGGTCACGATCCATACGAGCAGCACGAGCGGAATGATGAGATAGCAGTTCTTGAGCAGGTAGCTGCCCTTTGGAAGGTCCTTGCGAGGAATACCACGCAGGCCGAGCTTCTTCGCTTCCAGATGGACCGCGATGAAGATGCCCGCGAAGTACAGCAGCGCCGGCACGATAGCCTTCGTGGCGACTTCCATGTACGGGATGCCGATGTACTCCGCCATCAGGAACGCAGCAGCGCCCATGATCGGGGGCATGATCTGGCCGCCCGAAGAGGCCGCCGCCTCGACGGCGCCTGCGAATTCGGGCTTGTAGCCGACCTTCTTCATCATCGGGATGGTAACGGAGCCGGTGGTCACGACGTTGCCGACCGAAGAGCCGGACACCATGCCGCAGAGAGCGGACGCGATAACGGCAACCTTCGCCGCACCGCCCGAAGACCAGCCAGCGACCTTGTTCGCCAGGGCGATGAAGAAGTTCGCGATACCAGTGCGCTCCAAGAACGCGCCGAAGATAACGAACAGCACGATGTAGGTGTAACAGACGTTAATGGGCGTGCCGATGACGCCTGACGTCGTATAGAAGAGCTTCTGGACTACCTTGCGCAATGCCGTGTAGAACTCGGGGTTGTTCGAGGTCGAAAGCTGCCAGTAGAGCGCGTAGATGACCAAGCATGCTACGACGATGATGATAGGCAAGCCCACGCACCGGCGACAGAGCTCGACGAGCACCAGTATGCCCACGATGCCGAGCGCAACGTGCAGCGGCTCGATGCGCGCGCCCATCATGAGGATGTCGGTGACGTTGAACGCGAAGTACATAAATGACCCGAAGCCGAGCAGCATCAGCACAATGTCGTACCACGGAATGTTGTTGACCTTGTGGTTGCTCTTGCGCGCCGGGTACATGATGAAGCCGATGACGATGACGAATGCCAGGAAGCGTGCCAGGCGCGCTTCGGCCTGCTCCGTCGACAACAGCGTCATCAGCAGGCAGTAGACCGAGAAGACGACCATGAACGCCGTCACGACCACCTTGGGGATGCCTTCCCAAATACGCGTGTTCGACTCTTTGTCGTACTTGCGCATTACTGCGTCAGCATCAATTTCCTCGTCCACGTCCACGCGGGCGATAACGCCCTCGCCCGGATCGGCGTCCTTGTCTTTCTTCCGCTTGAAAAACGCCATGCGGACCCTCCTTTCGTTTCTGCTCTTTCCGTTCTGTTTCCGGCCGCATCGCAAGCCGACCGGCGAAGTTTTGCCTCGGTGCGCGCCCGGGCACGGGTTAATCTTGGTCCGCCATGGCGCCTTTACCCCTGCGCCGCGAACGCTCTTTTGCCACGTCGCGCATTTCCGTTGCCCCCGTCGGCGCATTCTCCCTTCCGCGAACGCGCAGGACGTTCGCAGCCTCAAGAGTGCGCCGATGGAGCCAAACGAAGAGCTGCGGCGCACATTTCGCCGCAGCTCTTCAGACTTAACGTCCCGTCCTGGCGTATGCGCTCCAGGACGGGACGACGAAAGCTGTTAGCTCTCTACCGTGATGCCCTGCTCCTCGAAGTACTTGGCAGCGCCCGGATGGTAGGGCACGCCCTTGAGGGAAGCTGCCTCTTCGAGGCTCAGCTCCTCGTACTTCGCATGGGCGTCACTGTTGTTCTCCTTGCCGTCGAACAGCGACTTGGTGAAGCCGTAGATGGCGTCGTCGGAGATGTAGTTGCTCGCGAGCACGACAGCGCCGACGGAGACGGTGGTGCAGTCGGACTCGAGGCCGTACACGTCAGCAGCGATGGTGGCCTTGGCGTAGTACGGGGAGGACTCGATCAGCTTGTCCACATGCTCGTCGTCCATGGAGACCAGGTAGGCAGTCTTGGTGGTGGACAGGTCGGTGATGGCCGTGGTGGGGGCACCTGCCACGATGAAGGCCGCATCGATCTTGTCGTCCTTGAGGGAGTCGGCGGAGTCAGCGAAGGACTGGTACACCGGCGTGATGTCGTCGAGCGTCATGTCGTAGGCACCCAGAACGTCCACGGCGTTGAAGAAGACGCCGGAGTTCGCAGCGCCGACCGAAACGGTCTTGCCTGCGAGGTCGGCAACCGTCTTGATGTCCGGGTTGCAGGTCACGATCTGCACCTGCTCCTGGTACAGGGTGGCGACCACGGAGAAGTCGGTGTAAGCGCCGGTCTCCTCGAAGAGGTTCGTGCCCTCGTACGCGTAGGCGGTCACGTCGGACTGGCAGAACACGATGTCAGCGTCGTCGTCCTGCAGCGCCTGAACGTTGGCCTGCGAACCGTTGCTGGCAAGCGCGGTCACGGCAACGCCGTAATCGCCGTTCGTCGCGTACTGCGCCAAAACGCTGCCGTACGCATAGTAGGTGCCGGACTCGCCGCCCGTCATGAAGCGGAGGTTCGTCGTCTCGGCGGAGTTTTCGGCAGCGGTGTCGCCGCCGGTGTCGCCCGAATCGCTAGAGCCGCCGGAGCTGCAGCCAATCAGGCCCAGCGCCAGGACGCCCGCGAAGGCGATGGCGAGCAGAGTCTTGAATTTCTTCATACCCTTCCCTTTCTCTCTGGAACCGTACCTGGTTCCCGTGTTGCGCTCCCCCATGGGGCTGTGCTCCCTCAGGCAAGATGGAAACCTCATGTAGAGCATGCGCGTATTCTAGCTGTTTTTACCGCTTTCGGGTGCCACAATAGGGCTTTCAACAAACTGAATCGGTGGATTCACCATTAATTCCGGTTGCACGGCATCGTGTATTATGCCTTTAGCGCTATGGTGTCGCAAGGAAAAAACGAGGCGCGTAGGGGGAGAGAGCGTTGGTTGAATCGTGGGATTGGCTCATTCAGCTTGTCGAAGCCGGGTCGTTCACGCGCGCTTCGGAACGCCTGCACATTCCCCAGCAGACTTTGAGCGCACGGTTGGCGACGCTCGAAAAAGAACTCAAGACGAAGCTCATGGTGCGCAGTTCGCCCCTTTCGCTCACGCGCGCTGGAGAGGCGTTCCTTTCGTACGCCTACGAACAGAACGAGGCGCTTTCGTGCATGCTGCGGCGCATCGGCGAGACCACGGTCGGCGGCACCGGCCTGCTGAAGGTGGGCGTCTCGCATTTCAGGAGCCGCCTGCTCATGCCGCACGTCATCCAGCAATTCCACCGCAGCATGCCGGGCGTGAGCGTGAAGATTTTCGAAGGGACCAACGAAGAGCTCGTCCATCTGGCCGAACAAGGCGGGGTCGACCTGGCCATCGCCCGCTTCGGCGGCACGCATCCCGGCGTTTCGGTGCGGCCGTTGTTCGAAGAAGAGATCGTATTCGCCATCACGCCTTCGCTGCTGGAGGCGGTGACCGGCCTTGAGGCAGGCGAAGCGGTCGCTTCCCTAGAGGAAAAGGGGCTGGGGCTGCTCAAAGACTGCCCGTTGCTGCTCACGTCGCTCGACGACGTGACCGGGCGCGTGGCGCAGACCGAGCTGCGCGGCGCCCGCATCAAACCGAACGTCGTGGTAGAGTCAGAAAGCATGATGACGCTGCTTCCGCTCTGTGCCGCGGGCATTGGCGGGGTGTTCTGCCCCACCAATATCCTGGATGCGGAAGACGACTATGCGGGCGGCCTGCTGCGCGTACGCCTTTCCGACGCCGCACGCTACGCCATCTCCATCGGCCGTCAGGCGAACGCGGAGCCCTGGACGCCCGCCCAGCTGTTCGAGGACATCGTGGGCGCGCTCTTCGGCGAAGACCACGCTGTACGCGAGGCATAAAAGGGACCACGCTGACCAAGCAGGTGCCAAGGAGGTGGGCACGCAAGGTCCTAGACGCCAAAGACGAGAATGCCACAGGGCCTGGCGAACGCTGGAACAACGATCTCGTCAGGCCTCAAGCCTAGAAACAAACGCGGCCGCGCACCCCGGAAGAATACCGGGGGGCTGCGGCCGCGTTACATGCCAAGAACGAGGCTGCGTTATTCGAAGTCGTACAGGTCTTTCGTCGCGACCTTGAACTCTTCGTAGATTTCCTGGGCGAAGTTTTCATCCTCCACCAGTTCGAATTCGCAGGGCTGGCCCTCTTCGTCAAGCTCCGTCACTTCGAGCATGACCACTTCACCGGACGATCCTGCGGGGGCGTCCTCAGTAATCGGGAAAAAAAAGCCGTAGCGCGCTTCACCGTGCAGGATCAGACCCAGGAACTCCAGGTCGACGTGCTCGCCTTTTTCGTCTTCGAACGTGAACACGATGCCCTCTTCGACCGGCGGGCAAAAATTCGGGGCGCTTCCTGTCCTCATGTCATACCTTTCTCGCAGCCCGCATGCGGGCACCGTTACCTAGATTCTTGCACCTGAGACTATACCGAAACGCACGAGAAAAGGTGAGAAAAGGGTTCAGTCGCGTTCCTCATCCCCATTCCATGAACGCATAGTCGTCCAGATTCTGACGCTGATGCAAGATGCGATAGACCGTTATGGTCGACTCATCGAACGTGTAGTAAATCGTATAAGGATGGGCGCATGCCGTCCGATACTCTTTTCGCGCAAGCCGGTCGTCTCGGAACCTGCCACCTGAGTCAGGAAACAGGCGCACGCGCTCAAGCGGTTTGTCGATGCGCGCTATCGTTTCAGCAGCAACGCGAGGCACCCCGCATTCGATACCAAGGTAAATGGCGATAGATTCCCGATCGAGGTGAGCACGCGGTCGCCACCTCAGTTCACGAAGCGGCATGTCTTGAAGCTCCCCGCTCGTCGTCATGCTTTCACCTCTGCATAGTAGTCAATCCCCCAATGCGAAAAGAGCCGTTGCAGAGACTCGTCAGATTCTTCCGACGACAGAGATTCAGGACGATAGCGCTCTTCCATTTCCGCCTCGCGCAATGCACCAAGCACTCGCGCCCGATGTTCCGCCGACTCGTAAGCTTTGCAGTCCATCAGCACATAGGCAGGAACGCCGTTTTTTGTAAGAATGACCGGCTCTTGCGCCAAGGTCGCCTGCTCACAGACATCATTCAACTTCGTGCGCATATCGGATATGGGCCGAATGAGCGGAAGGGGCGTTGCGAAAGCTTCCATAGGCACTCCTTTTGCCAGAAATTATGTACTTAATTTCTATATGAATAAAATACTTTATTCAAGCATGCATTTGATGAGAAAAGGTGTCAGTCATTCTTTCATCTGCTATCGCCAAACAAAAATAGGGAAAGCGACTGACCCCTTTTCTCATCATTCGCGCGACAACACCCTGTATGCACGAAAGCCCGCCGTTATCCGGCGGGCTTTCGAATTATGCAGAGACGTTCAGAGGGCCTTATTCGGCCTTCTTTTCCTTCTTCTCGGCATCTTCGGCGGTTTCGGCAGAAGCCTCCGGAGCCTCGGCCTTGTCAGCGACCTCAGCGGCGGTCGGTGCGGCCTCAGCAGCTTCGCCCAGCGTCTCGTTGACGAAGTCGGCGGCATCCTGGGCGGTCGCGGGAGCTTCGGCAGCATCTTCGGCTGCCGCGTTCTCGACCGCGGCCTCCGCCGTCTCCTCTTCAGCCTTCGGCGCATCAGGCTCTACGTAGAACCCGCGCCCACGACGACCGCGACGGCCTTCCTCTACCGGCCTAAACTCGAGCTCGGGCGGCGCGTCGACCTTCTTCGCCTTCGCAGCCTCTTCCGGGCTGTCCGCATGGAGTTTCGCCCAGGCATCGGCCATGGACGTCACTTCCTGCTGCCCTTCGTCCGCCTGCTGCGCGGAGGGCGCCTGGGGCACGCCCGCACTCGCCGTCGCCTTAGGAGTGTGCTTGCGATGGTAGGACGGACGCTGCTGGGCGGTCCCGCCCTTCTTTTCGGACGCCTTTGCGGACGCGCCCGCAGCATCGTTCACGGCAACCGCACCCGTCTTGGCGGCAGTATTCGCAGCCTTCTTCGCGGCCTTGAGCGGCGCCTGGATGTTCGGATGCGCGAACTCGAAACGGCCGACCTCGTCGCCGTACTTTTCGACCAAGCGTGCATAGCGGGGCTCGCGCGTCTTCCAGATCGCATAGAGCGGCGTGGCCACCGCGATGGACGAATAGGAGCCGCACACCAGGCCGATGGTCATGGCGAAAGCAAAGTCGCGCAGGGTCTCGCCACCGAACAGCAACATGGCCACGACCGGGATGAGCGTGGACAGCGTGGTGTTGATGGTGCGGACGAAGACCTGGTTGACCGAATGGTTCGCCATGGTCATGAACGTGCACTTGATGTCCGTTTCACGCATGTTGTCGTTGATGCGGTGGAACACGACGACCGTGTCATAGAGCGAGTAGCCCATGATGGTGAGCAGCGCGGCAATAGTGTTCGGCGTGACCTCGCGCCCGAACAGCGCATAGACGCCCATGACGATCACCAGGTCGTGCAAAAGCGCGATGACCGCCGTGACGCCCATCTTGTACTCGAAGCGGAAGCCGATGTAGGCGATGATCAGCAGCAGCGAGACCACGAACGCGATGAGCGAAGCGCGCACGACGCTCGCGCCCCAGTCGGGGCCGATCGTGGAAACCTCGATGGTGTCGGTCGGCAGGCTCAGCTCGTCGGCAACCTGGTTCGCCACGCTGGAAGCGTCCTCGGCGGAAGTGGTGGCGGTGCGCACCAGGAAGCCCGGCTCGCCGTCGGCGTTGGTGGTCTGGACCGTGGCGTCAGGCTCGCCTGCGTCGTTGAACGCATCGCGCATCTGCTCGATGGTCACGTCGCCCGTGCCATGGAAGGCAACCGACGTACCGCCCACGAATTCGATGCCGAAGTTCAGACCGCGCACGCCCGTGATAACAAGCGCCGCCACGATAAGCACCGCAGAAATGGAGAGCAGCACCTTGCGAACGCCCAGGAAGTTGATGTCGTGCTTGATGAAGCGACCGCGCGGCTTCGCGGTGGCGGCTGCAGCAGCAGCGCCCTCGGCGCCCGCACGCGCTTCAGCGGTAGCGGCAGTGGCTGCGGCGTTCATTTCCTCGCCGGTCTCCGCGGCAGCAACGGACATGCCTTCGGCGGCGGCCAGGCGCTTATAGTCCTCCGCAGCGGCCAGGCTTTCGCGCGTACCCCAGAAGCCCGGGTGCTTCGCGATGGTGCGCGGCGCCAGGATGCGAATGAGCGGCGCCTTGAACAGCAGCATCATGACGATATCGCAGAGAATGCCGAGCGCCAGCGTCAGGCCGAAGCCCTTGACGGAAGCAGCAGCCAGGAAGAACAGTGCCAGCGCGGACACCAAGGTGACAAGGTCCGCGTCGATGGAGGTCTGGATAGCGTGGCGGACGCCCGTGATGGAAGCCGCACGAACGCTGCGGCCCATGCGGATTTCCTCGCGGAAACGCTCCAGCGTCAGGATGGAGGAGTCGGCCGCCATGCCGATAGTGAGCACGATGCCCGCAATGCCCGCGAGCGAAAGGCTGAAGAACCCGAAGTACGAAAGCGTCGCCAGAATGCCCAGATAGAGCACGGCGAAGATGAGCATGGCGGCTGCGGCGATGAAGCCCAAGCCACGATAGAAGATGAGCAGGTAGAGCATGACGATGGCGATGCCGATGATGGCGACGAGCACGCCGGACGCCAGCGCATCCTGGCCGAGCGTCGGGCCGACAACCTGGCTCTGCGAATACTCGAAGCTCACCGGCAGCGAGCCGGACTCGAGCACCGTCTTCATGTTCTGGGCTTCCTCCTGCGAGTAGCCGCCCGTGATGGAGACGCGGCCGTCCGTGATAACGGACTGGACCGCCGGCGCAGAGTTCACTTCGCCGTCAAGGATGATGACGATCTGCCCGTGGTCGGCGACGAGGTCCTGGGACGCCTGGGCAAAGGCTTCGGTGCCCTCCGCATCCAGCTCAAGGTTGACGGCGTAGTTCGCGGACGTTTCGCTTTCGCGGTCGACGGTCACGCGCTCGATGTTCTCGCCGGTGACGATGGGCGTGTAAGTGCCCTCCTCAACCTGCAGATTGATGGTTTCGCCGGACGGCAGGGAGTTACCCAGCGCGTCGGTGTACGTGCCGGACGAACCGTACTGGCCGTTCTCGATCTGCGTGCGCACGGTTTCGTCCGTGAAGGAGTCCAGGCGCGCGAACTCAAGCTGGCCGGTGCGACCGATGGTCTCGAGCGCTTCCTGCGCGTCCGACAGACCCGGAATCTGAACCAGGATCTGGTCGGTACCCTGCACCTGGACGGTCGCCTCGGACGCGCCGAGCGCGTTCACGCGGCTTTCGATGATCTGACGGCTGGACTCCATGTCTTCAGAGGTGACAGCCTCGCCGTCGGTGCTATGGGCGGTCAGCACGACCGAAAGGCCGCCCTGAATGTCCAGGCCTTGGTTGATCTTCTCCTGCGGGGGCGTGAACATGAACACGGACCCCAGCACCAGCAGCGTGGTGAGGACCAGGAGCCAGACATTGCGGCGGTCGGTGCCCCGCTTCTTCTTGTCCTGCGCTTTCGCCATCGGTCAAATCCTCTTTCTTCTCTTGCTTCCGTGCGCGCGGTAAATGCGCGCCGTCTGCAAACGGACGGCGCCAGATTCAGGAAAACCGGGCAATTCCGTATCCATGCCCGGCAGATTTCCCGTGCCCGAACGCACAGAGCGGCACGTAACGTGCCGCTTCGGGTAACCGCTCTATTATGCCACGAGGCGCACAAGGACAAAAATGGAATCATAAAGAATTGACGGTGCTTATAGTATTTTAAGGATAATTAACTCCGCAAACCCACGCGCATGCAATCCCCCAGGTCAACGGCTAAAACGCAAAATGGCCAGGTCGCAGGAGGGGTACGACCTGGCCATATCGAAAAAGGCGATGCCTGGCTACGCAGTCTCAGCCAACAGCTCTTCACGCTCAAGTTCAAGGAACTGATGCGTCATGTCCGCAAGTCCGCGGTAGAGCCCTGTCTTTGCACGCGCGGCGACGTCTTCGCACATGCGCGGCATCCAGTTGAGCAAGTGGCCGCGCAGGAACGCTTGCTGAGCAGCGCGCGCACGTGCGCAGGCAGTTGCGTCGCACGCGTCGATCGCCTCTGCCTCTGCACGGCACAAACGCGCCATGAACTGCAGCTCCACGCCCGCGTGGTCTTCCGGCAGGGAAAAGTCGTCTGTGCAGGCAAACCCGTGCTCACGGTAGAACGCGACCACTTCGTCGCGCGCTTCCTGCATGAGCAGCTGCAGTTCGCTCGTGTAGACCGACTCGTAAGGCGCCACCGGCAGTGCGGACATGCCCAGGAACAGCGCAGCGAAATCCGCCGCCGCATCCTGGCGCGCCTGCTCCGCCTCCACGCCCTCAATCGATGCGGCATACTCCCCCAGCGGACCTTCCTTGAACGAATCGTCCGCGCGAAGCTGCTCGATGAACTCGGCAGTAACCTCGGTCAAATACAGGCCGGACAAGAATTCGTAGGTCGCCGCACGCGCACTCAACGCTTCCTTGCCTTCGAACGTTTCCATGCTTCCCTCCTGTCAGAGCGCCCCTGCCGAAGCGGGCTGCTCAACGATGTATTGCCCTCGCCAGCGGCGGGACGTGACACGACACCACGTCCCGCCTTCGTCGTGCGCGCTCTCTCTTTGCGAAAGGGCGCGCGACATCGAAACGGCAGTTTGGCCTGCCCTGGAATGGATCCGGCCCGAAGCCGAACAATCTTCAGGGGCAAGGCCGATCGCCGGGCCTAAGCCTGGCTTCGAAATCGGCCGGTCGCCGGCGCAGTCTCTAGGATACGAGGAAGCTCGCACCCTGGACAGCCTGCATGACGGCAGGGCTGACCAGTGCCGCATGCACGCCCGCCATCAGGATCAAGAAGCGCAGGGCCAGGCCGCCGACGAGCGCGCAAGCGGAGCCGCCGACAGGCACGGCCGTGCCCACGACCGCGTTCGTCTTGCGCTTCGCGGTAGCCACCTGGACGACAGCCGCCACCAGCGGCACGGCCAGACCAACCGCCACGAACAATCCCCAGAACGGCGCCTGGAGCACGCCCGTGGTCAGGATGCCGACGGACGACGCCGCCGCGCCGCCCGCGCCCTGCATGGTGGACACGAACGCCGCCAGCACCACGCCTTCAAGCGCGACCAGGCAGATGACCGCGATCTCCATGGCGGTCCGCACGCCGTGGATTTCGGCGTCCTTTTCCGCTAAGACCGCGAACAGCATCACGGCGGCCACGCCCGTATCGAGGGCCGACACCGTAAACAACGCCGGAAGCAGCCACGTATCCCACAGCGGGACGGCTGGCGCCATCGAGAGCAGGATGCCCGTGTAGCCGGCCACCGCCAGCGAGCACGGAATGCCCAGGATAGCGAGCACCTTGTTCGCCGTCGTGCGCGCGCCGCCCTTCAGTTTAATCGCGTCCGCAATCTTGTCCGTCGTGAACAGCGCGCTCAGAACGAACACTATGAACGCAACGACCAGCAGCCACGCACCGATGGCCATCCATGAGGAGCCGTTCACGAAGCTTTGCCACAGCATCATGGCCTGGAACGGCTTCTCCACTTCAGAGATGAGCGCGAGCAGACCGAGCGCCAGCGCGGCAACCGCGACCCACACGCCCCCTCTCACAACTTTGTAGAACTTTCCCGGCTTCGCCAAGCGAAGGATCGACACCGTCAGAAACGCACCTGCGCTCAGGCCGCCGAGGAAAAGATACAGGGCAGGTTGCCAACCCCATACCGATTGCAGTTCGCCCATGACGAACCTCCTCTCTTGCGTGTGCGCGGAAAGCAGGAAAGCCCGCTTCCCGCCTGCGCGCCGCGTTTACGAGACGATGATGGACGGGTTGGTGTCGGCCGTGGTCATCTCGAGCGCCTTCTGCTCCTGCACTTCGGCAGCGAGTTCATCGAGCGGACCGAACGTGAGCGCCTGAGTCGGGCAGGTGGCCACGCAGTGCGGCGTGTCGCCCGGCGTGACACCGTTGCCGATGCAGCAGTCGCATTTGTCCATGCCGTTCTCGTCGTACTGAGGAATGCCGAACGGGCAGGCGAAGAAGCAGTAGTGGCAGCCGATGCACTTACTCTTGTCCACCACGACAATGCCGTCCTCGGCACGCTTGGTGATAGCGCCCGCAGGGCATACCGCCGCGCAGGCGGGCTCGGCGCAATGCATGCACGCCATCGAGACGAACGTGCGCGTCACGTTCGGGAACGTGCCGGTCGTGATCTCATGGACGGTACGACGTTTGATGCCGCCTGCTTGGATGCCATTCCACTGCTTGCAGGCAACTTCGCACGCCCAGCACTTGATGCAGCGCCCCGTATTGACGTGGAATCCGTACTGTTTACTCATTGCCGTCACCCTCTTCCAGCTTGCTGATCTTCACGAGCGTCTGCTTCGCCATGGCGGAATGGAACGGGTCGAAGTTCTCGATGGTGGAGTCGTACAGGACCGTCGAGTCGCTGCCGCCGTCGAAGCATCCGTATCCCGGAAGACCGAGCTCTTCGCAGTCCTGCCACCAGCCGCGGCGCGTCATAAGGACCTCGGGAGAGATTCCCTCAAAGTATTCGGCCACCAGCTTGACCCAGCCATGGGGCGATTCGACCTTCATCCAATCGCCGTCCTCGATGCCGTACTTCTTCGCCGTTGCCGGGTTGATCTTCACCCACGGATACGGCTGCAGCTCGCGCAGGTACGGGACGCCCACGTAGTAGCTGTGGTTGCACAGGCGGTACGCATGGACGTCGGAGATGATGAGCGGGTATTCTTCCGCAAGCTCCGGCGTTTCGGCAATGCCCTCCGGCGGGCCAGAGTATTCGGGCAGGAAGCCGAGTTCGCCCGTCTCGGTGTTGTTCGGCTTGCCGCCGATCCACTCGTTGTAGCACTGAACCTTGCCGTTCGGCAGGTCGGCGAAGAGCTTCGCGTAGTTCTGGTACTGCGGCTCGGTCGGGACGGCACCGTCCGTGCGCTCCACGAAGATGCCCGTGTTCGCCGCGCGCAGGTCCTCGAGCGAGATGCCGGAACCGTCAAGCTGCTCGCGCAGGCACGCGTCCATGTCGCCGTTCCAGAAGTCGTCGCCGTAGCCCATCGCGACCGCCAGGTCGAGATAGAACTGCCAGTCGGAGCGGGATTCGCCCAGCGGCTCCGCAATCTGCTGGTTGATGCCAATGAACGTGCCATCTGCGGTGTTCTTCGTCGCGAACTGCTGCGAGCACTCGTAGTGGGTGCACGCCGGAAGGACGTAGTCGGCGTAATCGCAGGACGTGTTCCAGTGCGTGTCGTGCACGAAGTAGAATTCGAGCTTTTTGAGCACTTCGGCAATCTTCTTGGGCTGGCGGGTCGCGCCGAACGGGTTGCTCGCCTGGCCCAGAATAGCGCGCAGCGGGTACGGATCCTGCGTCTCGACGCTCATGAGCGCCTTGAAGTAGGCGGAGTTCGGTCCGGACTCCCACGTCTTCGGGTTCTGGTACCAGCGCGGGGTCTCCGGGGCAACGAGCTTCGCCATGCCGGCGTAGTAGCCCTTCTCCTCGTCTTCGGGGCTTGCCGGGAGACGATTTGTCAGGATGTCGAACTTGTTGGTCTTGATGAGAGACGGCGGCATCGTCATGGAAGCGCCACCGCCGCCAGCGATGTCGAGGTTGCCCGTGATGGCCTCGATGAGGCAGATGGAGATGCACGTCCAGTTGCCGTCGTTCTGCTGGTCGCCGATGCCGTTGCCGTACAGGATGCCCATGGGCTTCGTCGTGCCCATCATGCGGGCGATCTGGTAGATCTGGTCGACCGGCAGGCCGGTGATGTTCGCCGCCCACTCAGGCGTGTACTGCTGGACGTGCTGTGCCAGCTGGTCGAACCCGTTGCACCAGTTCGCCGTGAAGTCGTGGTCGTACAGGTCCTCGCCGATGATGACGTGCAGGATGGCCAGCGCCAGGGCGCCGTCGGTGCCGGGGCGGATGGGCACCCAGATGTCTGCCTTCGCGCCCAGCGGGTCCATCATGGGACGGATATCGATCACCTGCAGGCCGTTTTCGATGGCCTTGACGCGGTCGATGGGCTTGCCCTGGTTGATGGCGGAGTTCTCAGGATTTGCGCCCCACACGACAAGGAGCTTCGTCTTGTCGAGCTGACCCGGGTCGCACGAAGCGCTGCCCAGGCAGATCTTCTTGCTCGCAGCACGCTGAAGTGCGCAGATGGCGCTGTGCATGTAGTTCGGGCTACCGTGCACGTTCAGGAAAACGGCGGCCGAGCGTCCAGAGAACCTGGTACGCCTGCGGCGACAGGACGCCATAGGATTCCGGACCGTACTGCTCTTTGAGCTCCTTCAGCTTCGTGGAAATGGCATCCAAGGCCTCTTCCCAGGTGCAGCGCTCGAATTTGCCTTCGCCCTTTTCGCCCACACGCTTCATGGGGTACGTGATGCGCGCGGGGTCATAGAGAATCTGCATGGCAGAATTGCCCTTCGCGCACAGCGTGCGGCTTCCGCGGCCCCAGTTGTTGCCCGCTTCCGGGTTGCCTTCCACGTTGACCCAACGGCCGTCCTTGATGTAGCACAGCGTCGAGCAGGCGGTCTTGGCGGGACCGCACATCTGGCACCAGGCATGCCGGACTTCGACCTGGCCTGCGTCGACGCCCGGCTGGCCTGCCGGCGCCTCCTCGAGCGTTTCCTGCGCAGCGCAGCCGGTCAGCGCCGCCATGGCGCCCAAGGCAGCAGTGCTGGCCAAAAACGCACGCCTGGTCAGTTGCTTTTTCTCAGACATCTTCCTCTCCTCCGTTCCTCTCCGATTTCCCTCTCTGTCTTCTCTCCCCGCAAACGCCTTTTGACGCTTGGGCAGGAGTGGTCTTGTCTTCGCTCGGAATGCGACGGTCGAATGACGGATTCGCTTTTGGATGGTGCCCACTCGCGCTCTCGGCACCATTCGCCTGCCTGTATGCGAATAAAGGGCGCACGCTTCCCTCCCGGGTCAACTTCCGGGCTTTTCGTGCGGCTTGGGCGAAAAAGAGAGCAGAACACCCTGCGCATCCTGCAAGAGCATGCGCTGCGCGCGACGGGCGGTACCGTCATTCGATTGTGCAATACGGTGATTTAAGAAAGTGAGATACGGCGTTCTTCCATAAGACTTCCCCCTGATAGCCTTACTGAAATTGAACTATTAGTATATTGTCATAGTTGACTAGTTTTTTCAATATGAGACAAGAGAAGTCTCTATCTATCTTAAGGATAGTAGAGATCTTTGCTGCAGACGCGAAGGCCGCCACTCCGTCGACAAAGCTTTCGCCTTTCTCCAGGGCGACCGCGCCCACGCCTTGGCTCCCACAGGACAAATCGTGCCGTACCTTCGGGCGCGTAGGGCGTCGCCGCCTTGAAACGCGCAACCCCAAATATAAGAAGGCCATCCGCCCACAAGCGAATGGCCTCGCACAATACGGAATTATCGCCCTACTTCGCCTTGATGACAAAGCCCTCTGCCAACGCCGAAGGCAGCAGCACCGTGCCCTTGCCTTCCTTCGCGCTTTCGTACGCCAGACTCATAGCGCGCAGCTCCATGGCCTTGTCGTTGCGCTCGTAGGTTTCCGCCGCCTCGACGTACATTTCGGAAATGTCCTTTTCGATCTCTGCCAGCATGACGCGCGCGTTGCGCTCGCGCTCCGCTTGGGCTTCGCGAGAAAGCGCGTCCTGCAGATCCTGCGGCACCGCAATGTCGCGGATTTCGACGGACAGGACCGTAATGCCCCAGGCTTCGCATTTTTCGCCCAGAATCTTTTCCAGCTCGTGGTCAATGGCCTTACGGCGCAGGGAAATGTCGCCCAGGGACAGCTGCCCGATGGCATCACGCATGGCAGTCTGCGCCGACCACAAGACCGCGACCGGGTAGTTCTCCACCTCAAGGCAGGCCTTTTCCGGGTCCCATACCATCCAGAACAGGACCGCGTCCACGTCCACCGGTACCAGGTCGCTCGTGAGCGCCTCTTCCGCCGAGAACGAGGACGCCATGATACGCAGGTCCACGTGGTTCGACGCATAGTCGACGAAAGGAATGCACGCATACGGCCCCGGCCCGGCAATATGGTGGAATTTACCCATGCGCAGAATGACAACACGCTCCCACTGGGGAGCGATCTTGATGCTGTAGGCCAGCAGACAACCGACCGCTGCCGCTATCAGGACCGACCAGAACAGCTGAAGCGCCCAAAACGTCGCGGCGAATGCCACGGCAAAGCCTATGGCGAACATCAGGGCGCTGAACCAGTACAACCCCGACCGGGATGACACGTTCGGTTCGATGACGTCTTTTTTCGGCGCAGCCTTTTCGTGCCCTTCGCTTTGTTTCTTGTTCCAGAATGCCATGGTCCCCTCCCGCCATTCCGAACGTTGCCGCTAGGCCAAGCGCGACCTCACCAGGTCTACGATCTCTTCGCCCGACAAACCCAGCACCGTGCAGTGCTGGATGAAGTCGTCTGCCAGATGCGCTGCAGCGCCCTGCGGGTCGTCCTCGTCCTCTGGCATGCCGACGGCGAACGTGCCCTTGCCGCGCTGCGTTTTGATGTAGCCGTCGCGCTCGAGGCTTTGGTACACCTTGCTCACAGTGTTGTAGTTCACACCGAACGCCACGGCCATTTCGCGCACGGTCGGCATCTTCTCCCCCGGTTGGTACCGGCCGGACGCAATCTGGTAGATCATGCGGTTTCGAATCTGCATCCAGATGGAGACGCCACTTTGTTCGTCAATACTGAAATCGTCCATTTCCGTTCCATCCTGCAAGCTCGTCCGAAACGCGCTGTGCCCTCATTATAGTCATACAGTCCTAGTTTAATAGTCTTTTACGCAGAAAGGCCTTCCGCCCGTCGGGGACTGGAGCCAGGCGATGCCCTTGCGATCGAAAAAGCGGCCGATGCTGCGTGTCGACCCGTCTATTATCGCAGGTTACCGCCCGCTTAGTAATCCTTTGCCGAAGGCGAGTTCATCCACTCTTGGTAGAAGTCCTCGTACGCGTCCGCCAACACCGCCTCCCGCGCACGGCGCATAAGGTCGAGCAGGAAGTGCAGGTTGTGAATCGACAGCAGGATGCCACCCAGCATTTCGTTGCTCTTCACCAAATGGCGAATGTACGAGCGGCTGTACTGGCGGCACACCGGGCAGGAACACTGCGCGTCGAGCGGCCCGAAGTCGTGCGTGTACTTCGCGTTGCGCATGTTCATGCGGCCCGTGCTCGAAAACGCCGTGCCCATGCGGGCAGTGCGCGTCGGCAGCACGCAGTCGAACATGTCTACGCCCTCGCGAACTGCGCGCACGAGCGTCGTTGGATTGCCCACGCCCATAAGGTAGCGCGGCTTGTTCTCCGGCAGCGCGCGGGCGACCTCCCCGAGCGTTTCGAACATGAGGTCGTGCTCTTCGCCGACCGAATAGCCGCCGATGCCGAAGCCGCCGAAGTCCTTGTGACCCGCCGCCACCGACTCTTCGCCGATCTGGCGCAGACGACGCACGCTTTCCAGGCGCAAATCCAGATGCATGCCACCTTGGACGATGCCGAAGAGCGTCTGGTCCTCGCGCGTATGCGCCGCCAGGCAGCGGCGCGCCCAGTTGGCGGACAATTCCATGGCGGCCTGCACGAATTCGCGCGTGGCCGGGTACGGCGCGCACTGGTCAAGCTGCATGGCGATGTCCGCACCCAGCTCCATCTGGATGCGCATGTTCTCTTCGGGCGTCCAGCGCACGTAGGAGCCGTCGTAGATAGAGCGAAAGGTCACGCCGTCGGCGTCAAGTTTGCGCGTGTCCGCGAGCGAGAAGATCTGGAATCCGCCGGAGTCCGTAAGCATGGGACCGTCATAGTTCATGAAGCGGTGCACGCCGCCCGCTTCCGCCACGACGCTTTCGCCCGGCCGCTGGGAAAGGTGGTACGTGTTCGCCAGCACGACCTGGCTTTTCAGGTCGTAGAGCGTGTCGACCATGACGCCCTTGACCGTGGCGGCCGTGCCGACCGGCATGAACATGGGCGTCTGGAAGCTGCCGTGGGCGGTCTCGTACGTGAGCGCGCGCGCATGCCCGCTCGTTGCGTCTACGGTGCAGTCAAACAACGCCATGCTACGCACCCGCCTCCGTCACGTTGCCGGATACCCCTGCCGCCGCCTGCTCCATGGCACGCACGCCTTCTTCGTCGAAAGCGTTTTCTCCCAGCTTCGGGGCAGTTTCTGCAACGCTTGCGCTTACCTGCGGTGCGCCCGGCACGACGCCGACTGCAGGCGCGGTGCACGATGCCGGGTTTTCGCACTCCGGCAGCGTGCGCACGAACGCAAGGAAATCTTCTATGGTGCCGTGCTGCACGGTCTCCACGTCGAAGTCGTTCGGATTGAGCAGGCAGTCCGTCACCAAATACGCCGGCATGCCCAGCTTCATGCACGCGAGGTCCTCTTTGGTGTTGTTGCCCACCATGAGCACCTCCTCTGGGCGGCAGCCGAAAGCGCGCAGGTTCTCTTCGAAGTATGCCGGATGCGGCTTGATGGCAGTGGAATTGTCATAGACCGTGATACGCTCGAACCACGCCGGGTCGAGGTCGCCCCAGTTCAGGCGCCACTGCGTCGCACGGATCGGGAACATGGGCATGGTAGTGAGCGCCACCGGGTAGCCTTTTGCGTGCAACGTCTCCACCACTTCGGCAGACAGCGGCTCAGGCGGCATGCCTGACCCGATCTCGCCGAAGTCGGTCTCGTAGAATTCGTCGAGCAGCTCATGCCACGCCGCCGCGTCCTCGGACCCCATGCGCTCCAGGAACACGCTCCAGAAACAGTCGCAGTTCGTGACGCCCGGGTGGTCGCCCGCCATCGCGTAGATGCCGGCGTTCAGCGCGTCCGCGAACGCTTTCGGATCATGGCCGCGTTCCGCCACGAAGCCTTTGAGCGCCAGGTAGTAGCCGCCCATAAAACGGTCCATATCGAGCGGCAACAACGTGCCGTCCAGGTCAAAGAACACCGCACGGTAGGTTTTCTGGTCCATTTCGTTCCTTTGCTCCTTGGTCGCACGGCCATCCCTGCGCCCCGCGCTTTCGCCCTGCACCTGCACGTCAGCCTGCTGTCGGCCATATGCACGCCCGGGCGAGCGCATGGCGCTACGTGCTCGCCTTTTCGTCCGTGCTAGTATAAGTCAGCAGGAAAGGAGTGCTGGCAGTCCATGAAAATCTTACTTCACGCCTGTTGCGGGCCTTGTTCGCTCGAGCCCGTGCGCTTGCTGCGCGAGGCAGGCCACGAGCTTGCCGTCTACTTCGCGAACTCGAACATCCACCCGCAGCCGGAATACCAGCATCGCCTGGACACATTGCGCACGTGGGCGGACGAAGAAGGAATCCCCGTCATCGAAGGAACGTACGACGTCGAATCATGGAACGACACCGCGGGGCAGTTCGGCGCAAACGCGGACACGCGCTCCGACCGGTGTCGCGCCTGCTATCGGCTGCGGCTTGAAGAAACGGCCCGTTATGCGGTAGCCCACGGGTTCGAAGGCCTTTCGACCACGCTGTCCGTGAGCCCCTACCAGTACACCGACATCATCCGCGAAGAGGTCGAGCGCGCCGCGGCCCAACAGGGTCTGCAGGCGGTCTTCGAGGATTTCCGCCCCCATTACGACGAGGCAACGCGCCGCAGCCGTGCGCTGGGCATGTACCGGCAGAACTATTGCGGTTGCCGCTATTCCGCCGTCGAAGCCGCACGCGAACGCGAAGAGCGGAAAGCTGAGCGGGCTGCACAGAAAGCGGCAGAGCGAGCGGCCCACGCCGAAGAGCGCGCGGCAGAAGAGGCTGCGCGCGCGCAGCGCAAGGCCGAACGCGCCGCGTACGACAAGGAGCAGGCACGCAAACGCGCTATTTTGAAGGCTCTGCGCGCCAAACGGGCGGAAGAGAATGCGCGCCAGTCTTGATGACCGCGCCGACCACACCCTCCCACTAAAAATCCGCGAACGAATTCGTGAAAAACGGCTGCCCGATTTCACGGAATCGTTCGCGGATTTGCTCAGTGGTTACGATTTCGTTCGCGGATTTGTTCAGGGGCCACAGAA
Organism: Candidatus Aveggerthella stercoripullorum; assembly: GCA_018712955.1. Classification (GTDB taxonomy): domain Bacteria; phylum Actinomycetota; class Coriobacteriia; order Coriobacteriales; family Eggerthellaceae; genus Aveggerthella; species Aveggerthella stercoripullorum. The sequence continues at coordinate 3,035 of DVGB01000092.1, read as the reverse complement.
TCATTCGCGGATTTGCTAGAAGTCACGGCTCGAGCCGCAGAACAAAACGCAGCAAGCTGCCTACGCTTCGTAGACAAGGGCACCGGACGTAAAGCCGCCGCCGAAGCCGACGAGCACCACTTTGTCGCCCGGCTTGATGCGACCTGCCTCGTAAGCGTCCGCCAAGCCCATGGGAACGCTCGCTGCAGACGTGTTGCCTGCGTGCGCAATGCACAGGTGGAATTTCTCCATGGAACAATCCAGCTTCTTTGCGGCAAAACGCACGATGCGCTCGTTTGCCTGGTGCGGCACGATGCACGCCACGTCGTCGAGCGTCAGCCCCGCATTGTCGAGCACGGCAGTCACCGCATCCGACATGGCACGCGCTGCGAACTTGAACACAGCCTGGCCGTTCATCGTGATGGCCTGCTTCGGGTTCCCCGCACGCTCGCGCAGCACAGCCTCCGCGTCAGCCCCCGCATCGACACCGGATGCAGCGAACGGCACCGGCATATCGAATTCGAGCGGACAGAGCAGCGCGCCCGTCGGGTCGTCCTCGTTCACCAGGTGGGTACCGAGCACGCCCGCACGCCCCTCGTTCCATTCCAGGACGCCCGCGCCAGCACCGTCGCCGAACAGCACGCACGTGCTGCGTTCCGCCCAGTCGGTGATGCGGCTCAGGCGCTCCGATCCCACGATAAGCGCACGACGCACCTTGTTGCGGCCTGCGGCACCCGGCACGCCTGCGGCGGAGGCGGCCATGAGCGATTCGGCGACCGTCACGCCGTAGACAAAGCCCGTGCACGCCGCATTCAGGTCGAACGCAATGGCGTTCGGCAGATCGAGGCGCATGCGCAGTTCGCTCGCCGCCGAAGGCACCAGATGGTCAGCCGTGATGGTGCAGAAAATGACCAGGTCGATCTCTTCCGGCTCGACACGCCGTGCCGCCCAGCCGCCTTCGTCCCAGCCGAGCGCTTCGCGCGCCGCACGCTCCGCCAGATCGAGGTTCGTCTCTTCGAGCGCAATGTGGCGGCTTTCGATGCCCGTGCGCGTGACGATCCATTCGTTGTTCGTGTCGACAAGCGCCTTCAGCTCGTCATTTTGCACTTCCAGAGCGGGAAGTGCCTTTCCGCATCCAATGAGCGCGCAGCCCATAGCTTCTCCTTGTCCACAGGGCGCCGATCGCCCCGTATGGGCTTTGCGCAGCGCCTGTCCGTTTGATTCGAAAGTCTAAGCATTCGTCAAAATGCCACATTATTATAGGGTCACCGGACGCGCCCGGGCAAACGAGCGGCCGACTTCCATAAAGGCATCGCGGTCAAGTTCGCGCGCTGCCGAAAGAAGGGCGAGGCTTTCGAACGCGCACTCGCCAGACCGTCAGCCCTCGCCGTCGGCGCCGGGGCATACTCCTCGGGCATAGTTGAGGCCCTCCGCGCCGCAAGCGATACCACTTGCTAGCGTGGGCGAACTGCACGCTGCACGCTTACGGTCTGGCACTTGGATGCAGGAAGGTTATCTTTGCACGATGAACATTGCGTCGCCGAAGCTCAGCATGCGGTATTCGCTGTCGATGGCATGACGATAGGCCGCCATGATGTGATCGCGGCTCGAAAACGCCGATACGAGCATCATGAGCGTGGAGCGCGGCACGTGGAAGTTCGTGATAAGGCAGTCCACCACATGGAACGTGCTGCCCGGCAGCAGGAAAAGCGACGTGCTCGCGCCTTCGCGCGCCGTGATGTCGCCCGCCTCGGCATCCCATGCGCTCTCCAAGCTGCGAACGCTCGTCGTGCCGACCGCAATCACGCGGCCGCCTGCCGCGTGCGTTTCGTGAATGGCGTCGACCGTACGCTGCGGCACTGTGTAACGTTCCGTATGCATGGCGTGGTCTTCGGCGTTCTCTTCATCCACGATGCGGAACGTGTCCAGGCCGACTTCCAGCTCAACGGTCTCCCAGCGCACGCCTTTCGCCTGCAAACGCTCGATGAGTTCGGGCGTGAAATGGAGCCCCGCTGTGGGGGCCGCAGCGCTTTTCTCCTCTTTGGAGTAGACCGTCTGATAGAGCTCTTCGTCGCCGGCGTAGTTTTTGATGTACGGAGGCAGCGGCGTGTGGCCGACCGCATGCAAAGCCTCATCGAGCGACGGCAAATCCGTGGTCAAGCGCACCAGGCGCTCGCCACGCTCGGCGCCTTCGACCCAGTCCACAATCTCCGCAGACAGCGCAATAGTTCCGTCCTCGCCGTCGAAGTCCACGACCGCGCCTGGCTTCAAGCGCTTGCCCGGGCGTACGAGCACTTCCCACAGTGCACTTTTGTCAGTCTTCGGCTCTACGCCGAAACGCTCGCGCAGCAAAAAGACCTCAGACTGGCCGCCCGTGCCCCGCTTCGCACCGAGCAGGCGGGCAGGCATAACGCGCGTCTCGTTCGCCACAAGCAAATCGCCCGGACGCAAGTACTCCTCGATATCACGGAAGATGCGGTCTTCCAATTCGCCGGTTTGACGGTCCATGACAAGCATCTTGCACGCGTCGCGCACAGGAGCGGGCTCTTGCGCAATGCGCTCTTCGGGCAGGTCGTAGTCGAAATCTGAGGTCTTCATAACGTAAGGAGGTCCTTCTTCCGGTCAGAGAGATAGCACCGTGCAGCACACGGTAGGCAAGCAGCCCCTTTCGCTCGCATGCGGCAAACTGCCGGTCCTTCGAGCGAGCACGCCTCGATGGGCGAGCTTTGTTGCGAGCGCACTGCAGCCGGGTGCCCATTATACTCGCGGCGCAGGAGGGCTGCCGACAAATTGCCACGTCGCTTGAAGGCCCCATAAAAAGCCTCCCCGCTCATGAGCTTGATTCCAAGCCCGTGAACGGGGAGGGAGTTTACTGTTTTCGGGAGCTTTCTGCGATCGGCCATCGTGGCATACCGCGAATGCCCTTTTTCGTCTTGTGCGCTCCTGCTACAAACGCACGACGTTGGAAGCCTGAAGCTTGCCGTTCTGGCCTTCGGTCACGTCGAACGAGACTGCCGCGCCTTCATCCAGCGTCTTGAAGCCGTCCATCTGAATTT
>DVGB01000091.1 GCA_018712955.1 Candidatus Aveggerthella stercoripullorum | reverse complement strand
CGCCAGGTTCATGATGGTCGTGCGCACCTCGCGCACCGCCTGCGGGTCGAGCCCGTTGAACGGCTCGTCGAGCAGCAGCAGGTCGGGCGAACCCACCAACGCGATTGCCAAGCCCAGGCGCTGCTTCATGCCGAGCGAGTAGGTCTTGGCGCGCTTCTTGGCCACGGAGGCAAGCCCCACGATCTCGAGCGCCTCCATGCTGGCGGCCTTCGCCCGAGGCACGCCGAGCGCGAGCGCGCGCACCATCACGTTGTCGAGGCCCGTGAGCCCCGGGTGGATCCCCGGGCTCTCGATGAGCGCGCCCAGGCGGCGGCTCGTGCAGCCCGGCGCCTGGCGCTCGCCCAGGATCTCGATCTCGCCCGCCGTGGGCAGCACCAGCCCCGCGAGCATCTTCATGAGCGTGGACTTGCCCGCGCCGTTGCGGCCGACGAAGCCGTAGATCTCGCCGGCGCCCACGGTCAGGCTCACGCCGTCGACGGCGCGCTTGGAACCGTAGGCCTTGGTCAGGCTGGATGTCCTTATCGCATCCATTCGCCATCCTTTCTCGTCATCGCTTCATCCGATGACTCGAGTATGGAAGGCGAAGATTTACGAACCTCCCGCGAAGTTTTAAGAAAGTTATAAGATTCGGCGCGCTCGCCGCACGCGCTACTCCCCTCCCTGCAAATCCGCGAACGTTTTCGGCATAATCGACCTTCCGTTTTCCCGAAAACGTTCGCGGATTTGCAGGAAACCATGGATGGCAGCCTTCGCGGCACGACGATACCGCGAGCGAACACAATGCGCTCATGCGGGCAGCTCCGCGAGCTTGAACCCAATACCCCACACTGTTTCGATGTAGCCCTCCGTGCCCGAAGGTCGCAGCTTCGCGCGGATGTTGGAAATGTGGGTGCTGATGGCCTTTTCCTCGACAGCGGCGTCCTCGTTCCACACTGCGCGGTACAGCTCGCGCTTGGTGAACACCTTGCGGGGATGGCGCATGAGCGCAGCCACGATGTCGAACTCGGTGCGCGTGAGCACGACCTCCTCGCCCGCCACTTCGAAACGGCGAGCCTCCTGGGACAGCCGCCATGTCCCGTATTCCAAGGGCTTCTCGGCATCGGCGGCGCCCGCGCCTCCTGCGTTGCTCGCCGCGCCCCGGAAGACGCCCGCCCGGCGCAGCAGCGCCTCCACACGTGCGACCAGCTCATCGAGGTCGAACGGTTTGACGAGATAGTCGTCGGCACCCATGCGCAGAAGCGCCACGCGGTCGACCACCTGCGCCTTGGCAGATGTCACAAGAATCGGCATCGCGCCCTGCGAACGGATGAGCGCCACCACGTCCTCGCCGGGCATTCCCGGAAGCATCAGGTCGCAAATCGCCAGGTCAAACGGCTCGTTTGACTCGACGAGAAGCTTCGCCTCCGTACCCGAGTAGGCAGGCGTGCAGACGAAACCCGAACCAGATAGCGTGGAACAGACGACGTCGCTGATTGAGGAGTCATCCTCAACGACAAGAATGCAAGCTTTACCACGTTCCGTTTCCTGTCCTGGCATGCCAATCTCCTCGTGCGTCTTCACGGCAGATGCAATCGAAACAAACTTGAGTCACTAGCACCGTATCTTACCAGCAGACGCACATCGCACGCTTTCGCCCGCTCAACCCAAAGGGACGGGGTAAATGGGCCGCCGGGTTTCGTCTTCCCCGCTAAGACAACGACGCTGTGCCCCCGAACGAAGCACGCGAACCATCCCGCCAAAACTTGACAGGATAAACGGGTCATAGCCAAAACCCCTTCCCAGCGCCACCCAATCCCCGCAACGCGCTCGCTGGGAGGGCGCATTGACCGGGACGGCCCATTTACCCCGTCCCTTTGGGTTGGGAGCGCACCTCTTAGCCTTCCTTCCCGAATGCTTCCCACAGCAGCGCCACGATGCCGCAGACCAGGCCGCCGACGGGCCAGGCGACCCAGAACCACATCGCCGTCGTGCCCTCGGGCTCGAAGGCGTCAGGGTCGGGTGCCGCAAGCGCGGGCGCGAATAGGAGCGCAAGGCCCACGATGGTCGCGACGATCATGATGGAAGCGCACACCGCGCCGAGCTTTTTGCCGTGACGCTTGCGGGCCAGCAGCGCGTCTTTCACCTCGGCATCAACCTGCGCGTTCACGATGTCCTCGATCTCCAGCTCGTCGGCAGCGTCCTTGTTGTACTCCGCCACGTTCGTGCGACCGAGCAGCATCCCGTAATGCACGATATTCCACACGCCAAGCGCGATGAAGAACAGCAGGAAGAACAGCCCCCAGTTCTCGGCTCGTTCCTCGAGCACGAGCATGAAACCAACGCCCACGAAGATGGACGCCAGGCCAGCGATGAACCCGCCCGAGAACGACTTGCGCGCACGCGCGCGGTCATCATCGGTGTAGAAGTCCTCCACGTACGGGTGCGCCTTCACGAACGCGGAATGCGCCATGCCGGCGGGAACAAGGAACGCAAGCCCCGCGAGCACGCCCGCAAGCACGATGACAACGAACAGGGCATCGTGCCCATTGTGAGAGCCGAGGTCCGCTGCATCCCCAAGCAGCATCGCAATCGCGACGCCCAGCAGGATGGCGGAGATGCCCGTCGGCACCTTCCACGCCATCATACGCTGGTGTTCGTCGTAGCCGCAGATGTCCGTCGGCGGGCCGGAGGGCACTGTTGGCGCGCCCTCCACGGGAGCGCGCCCAGTGAGATCGCCTTTCACCAGGTCGTCGAGCGAGCATGCAAAGATGTCGCACATCTTGAGCAACTTGTCCATTTCCGGATAGGAGCGCTCGGCCTCCCACTTCGTCACAGACTGACGAGACACCCCGAGCAGCATGGCAAGCTGCTCCTGGGTCATAGCGCGTTCCGCGCGCAGAGCTTGGAGGTTGTTTCGGAAGCTCACGGCAGGTCCTTTCATTCGAGTCGCGCCGTCGTTTCGACGCTTCGTCTCCCTTCATGCCGGCGACCCAAATTGTGAAGCAACAAGAACGTCGAATCCACCAACCAGGAGCTTCATTTTACGCACCCTGCAGGCACCTTATGGTTGCAAAGGCCTGTTCAGACGCGAGGAAGCGATTCGCTGGGTTTCATTTCTGCGCGAGCGTGCCCAGCAACCGCAAGCAGATGGCGCCTGCCGAGCAATCGCCCAATCCGCCGCTGTCAGCTATCGCTCTTCCCTATCTCCCTCGTGTATCAGCTGCACAAGCGCGAGGCAGGCAACGCCGACGCCAAGCAGGCAGAGCGCATTGCGGGGCTCGACCTCGTCCATGATAGTGAGCGCCGCGACCCCCACGCCCATCGCGAGGGCAACTGCTTTGAGCACCAGCTCGATCAAAGCCGTTGCCTTCTTGCGCGCGGCACCGCTCTCGACAGCAGCCTCCTGCGACGCCGTTTTAGCCTGGAGCAGATCGTCAACGGAAACGCCCAGCTCTTCTGCCAACTTGGGGAGCGACCCTACGTCGGGAATCGACAGATCCCGCTCCCATTTGGAGACCGCCTTGTCGGTAACGCCCATCTTCCGTGCAAGGTCAAGCTGCGTCATTCCCTTCTCCGAGCGGAGCGTGCGAACCATCTCGCCGAAGCTAAGTTGTGCCATGATCGTCCTTTCGTCGCAGTGAAACGGCTCGTGGCAATCGTTCCACGCACAGCTTTCGCGCTCAACCGACCGTCAGTCGAATCGTCTCTACCGCCAGTTTAGTCGCGGTTGAGCGCCAATGAGCAGGACGTTTAGCCCAAAGGGACGGGGTAAATGGGCTACCGACTTTCGTTTTCCCCTGCATAGGGCAACGGCGCCGTTGCCTTCTCCGAGCGAGGCGTACGAAAGTGCGAAAAAGGGATTGTCCCTTTTCACATTCCCCTTTGGGTTCATACCCGTCGATAGCCCATTAACCCCGTCCCTTTGGGTTGGGTTGGGTGGACATCACGCGCAGGCGTGGATTGCGTTGCGGAGGAACTGGGTCGCGCCCGGAGCCACCGCGTCGTAGTAGGCGCGGAACCGCTCGTCGGCAAGGTAGCCGTCCGCCAAGCCTTTGTGCGCCTCGGGCGTGTACATTCCGTCAGGCCAGTACATGCGCAGCCAATGCCCGTGCATTGCCACCAGCTTGCGCGCTTCCGGGCCTTCCACATCGCCTGCTTCCACCGCACGGCGCAACTGCTCCTTGATAGCAAGCTCCAGCTCGTCAGCCTGCAGATGGGCAGCCTCGCCCATAGCGACGTACTTCTCGTTGGCCGCATCGACGACCTCGTCGCCGTACGCTGCGCGGACCTCCGCACCGTAGCGCTCTTCGTTCTCCCCTACCTCGCGCCAACGCTTCAGGTGCGGCAGCAACGTCGCCATGAGCGACACCGCTTCGTCAAGCGACACGCCCAACGCCTTCGCCTCCATCGGCGCCGTCGCTTCGATGAACTCGTCCATCGTCATGCCTTTGGCGGTAAAGTCGCCATGGTCGTAGCAGTATTTGCAGTAATCGGCGCTCTTTGAGCCGTCCGCTTCGGTGCCATGCAGCTCATCTTCGGGAATAGGCATGCTGCAGCACTGGCAGTAATAGCTCATGGGCATGTCGAAGAAACGCTCCAACGGTACGCCGAAGGTGACGCAGATAAGCTTCACCATGTCGATGCCAGGTGCGGTCTCGCCCGTCTCCCAGCGAGAGACCGCCTGTCGGGTGACGTAAAGCCGACGCGCCATCTCTTCCTGCGTGATGCCCGCCTCCTTACGGATGGCAGCGATAGTATCTTTCATGGGCATAAGATTTCCTCCTGTTGGTGTTCGGTCGCACGTCGAGCAGCGCGAAAGCTTCCTGCGCCGGTTCGCAAAGCCAGCAGAGAGCCCGCACTGCTCGGTTCGCGCCCATTGTCACCGAACCGCGAGCCACCCCGCAAGAAACAGCCTGTTGCACTGCGGAAGCTAGCAGGCGGCCACGCGTAAACAGTCCATAGCGGTCGTCTCTCAGCGTCTACCCCTCTGCGCCCCACATGCGTGCAAAGCTTTCCAGCTCAACGCCCATCTGGTATGCCGCATGTCGAAGCCGACCATCCGCCCTGCGCCACATCTCACTCGCACCCACGCCGAACATCCTGCGGAAAAGAAAAGCATTTGGCCCTTTCCTCGTGCAGAAAGAGCCCCTAACCCCTTACCGACTGAATGGGAAAAAGTGACTGACCCTTTTTCTCATCCGCCGTACTATTACCCGAATACGTTCACCCCGTCCAGAACGTGCTTTCCTGCGACGGATACGAGGAGAAGGCAGCATGCTCACCTACAAGCAAAAACACGAGCAGGCGAATCGGGAGGCGTTCGCCACCGTTATCGGCCTGGTGGCGACCATCGTCGTATGGACGCTTTGCGGCTTCGGGCTTTCCACGTTCGATATCACCGTGTTCCACACGCCGCTCTGGGTCATCGGGGGCACGCTTGGCACGTGGGTTTTCTCCATCATCGTGGCGGTGGTGCTCGCTAAGCGCGTGTTCAAGGACTTCGACCTCGACGATGCGACGAGCGAACAAGCTCCCGAAGAAGCGGCAGCCCCGACAGATACGCCAAGCAGCGCCACGTCCGCGCACACCTGGGAGCACTCCCATGAGTAAGCTCGTCGTGGGCCTGCTGCCCGTTGCCCTTTTCCTCGCTATCGCGCTCGTCGTTGCCGTCATCGCCCGCAAGCAAGGCTCCATCGGCCAAGAGAGCAAGCGCGGCAAAAGCGACTCGTTCGTCAGCGAATACTTCCTGGGAAGCCGCAGTCTGGGCGCGTTCGTCCTGGCGATGACGACCATCGCCACCTACGGCAGCGTTTCGAGCTTCGTGGGCGGCCCCGGGCAGGCGTGGCTTGTCGGCTGGGGCTGGGTGTACATGGCGGCGGTCCAGGTAACAACACTGTTTTTGCTCTACGGAATCCTCGGCAAGAAGATGGCGCTCGTGAGCCGCAAGCTCGGATCGGTCACCATCATCGACGTCATACGCAGCCGTTACCAGTCCGATGCGCTGGCGGCCCTTTCGGCCGTCATCATCGTCGTGTTCTTCGCCGCAACGATGATCGCGCAGTTTGTTGGCGGTGCGAAGCTGTTCGAGGCCGTCACCGGATGCGATTACCTCATGGGGCTTGCCGTGTTCGGCATCACTTCCATCCTGTTCACCACCATCGGCGGCTTTCGCGGCGTGGCCTTCACCGACGCGCTCTGCGGCATCGCCATGATCGTCGGAATCGTCGTGCTCGCCGTCGGCATCCTCTCCGCAGGCGGCGGCTACGCCAACATCATGGACGCCATCGCAGCAAACCGCCCCGAAATGCTCGAGCCGTTTTCAAACGGCGAAATGCCCCTTGGCCTGTATTTCACGCAGTGGCTCCTGGTGGGCGTCTTCACGTTCTGCCTGCCGCAAAGCGTCGTGCGCACGATGAGCTACAAAGATACGAAGTCACTGCACTCCGCCATGATAGGAGGCACCATTATCTGCGGAGCGATGATGATCGGCGTGACGTCTCTCGGCGTGCTTTCCGCCGGCGTCCTGCCCGGTAGCCTGGCAGTCTACGGTGGCAGCGTCGACAACATCATTCCCTCCGCCATCGTGGAGAGCTTGCCGCCGTGGCTGGCAAGCGTCGCCATCATCGGCCCTATCGCGGCTAGCATCTCCACGGTATCGAGCCTGCTCATCGCCAGCTCGTCATCCATCGTCAAAGACCTTTGGTTGCATCATCGGCAAAAGACGGGCTCCCGCCCTGCCGAGCGGAGGGTCGTGCGGTCCAGCCAGATCATCACCTTCGTCATCGGCGTCGTCGTGTTCGTGCTGTCCATCGCGCCGCCCGACGTTATCTGGAAGATCAACATGTTCGCGTTCGGCGGCCTGGAAACGGCGTTTTGCTGGGTACTCGTGGGCGGCCTGTTCTGGAAGCGCGCCACCAAGACCGGAGCGCTGCTTTCCATGGGCGCAGGAACCCTCGCCTACTGCGTCTCCATGGCGTGCGGATTCAAGATTGCAGGGCTGCACCAGATAACCATCGGCATCGTCGTGGCGCTCGTGTTCATGGTGGTCGGCTCGCTTGCTACCAGACCGACCGAAAGTAAAGAGATGGAGGCGTTCTTCCCGAAAGGATGACGGACCGAAATCGTCACATCGCCTTCCTCGCAAGGCTTCCGCGAAAAACCACTTCCAAGCAGGTACTTGCACGATGCGTTTGCCGTTGCGTTCTAGCACGTCATCAGGCCCGTTGCCGACGATAAGGACAGCTTCTGTTTGCGAGATTTCGTCGAGCGCCTCCTATAATGCACGGACTTCACGCCGATAGGTGGACTCGTCGTCAGCGTCAACGGTAACTTGGTACAGCTCAAACACCTCGCTCGACAGTGCGTCACCAACGACGAAATCGACTTCGTAGCCATGAGCGGCGGTCCGCAGCGAAGGCAGTGCGTCTCGCCGCGTGCCCGTCATGCGGCGCCTCAGCTCAAGATACACTGCGCCCTCCAGACGCTGCCCTACATCGACCGTTTGCGCCTTGGCGCAGGCAAGCGCCAGCCCTGGATCGTCCGCGTATATCTTCGACCGGCTTGTGGTCGATTCGGAAAGGGCGTAGGACAACTCCTCCACGCCGAACGCAAGGTATGCCTCTTGGAAATACGCGAGCAGATCGCCCAGCGTTTCTTTCGTCGTCGACAGCCCTGCTGACCTCAAACCATTCGCTGTCTTTCGCAGGGACAACTGACGCGCGTTGGTTCCCAAAAGTCGCTGGGCAAACAACGAGGCAACCCGTGGATGAGCGATGTTGTGCCGCTCGATAACATCTCGCGCAACAACCTGCTGAGTGTACGATTGCAGAAGGGCAATTGCGTGAGGACGCGGCAAGTCGAAGGTTGCCGGAAAGCCGCCGCATTCCAGGTACTGGGCGAACGCCGCTTGAAGCCGGACGCGACTTTCAGTGGAAAGCGCATCCACGCGCGAAGAGCGGGTGGCAATGCCGCGTGCTCGCGCGTATTCGACAAATGAAAATGACAGTAGCTCGAATTCAAGAGCTCTGCCGCGGAACTCGGTCACGATTTCGCGCGAAAGCATCTTCGAGGACGAACCGCTCACGTAAATCGTCACCTTATGTGTAGCGACGACACGGCGAAGCCATGTGCTCCAGTCTTCCATTTCCTGCAGTGCGTCGAAAAAGAGATACGCCCTATCGGATAACGCGTCGAGATGAAGCTCGTAGAACGTTCGAGCACTTCATCTCCTCTAGCGGACGTAGCAGGTTTGAGGCGATCATCGTCGAAATTGAAATAGCAGATGCGACTTGCCGGAACGCCCAAAGATTCGAGACGCTCAATCTCCTGGAACAGGCGATACGACTTACCGTATCGCCTCATGCCGGACACCACTTTCACCAGGTTCCCTGCACGTGGGACAAGCGGCTCCCCCAAATCAAGATCGCGCGGAACGATAGGGCAATAGAGATCGAGGGAAAATCCTGAAGTATGGGGGCATCCTTTAATGTTTGGCAGAGTAATTCTGCCAGTTATACGCAATGACGCACAGATGGGTCGTTCAGCACCTCGTCAGCCTCCCGCGTCTTCTATCTTCGTTCCTTTCGCTGAGCATCGTTCAATGGCATCGCCGAAATAGCTCCGGTCGTCAGGGCGAGAAATCTCTATCGCTCCTCGGAACCCTCTTCCGCACTCACAGCGGCCCACCATTGGACATTGGCCAATCATGAGTTTGGGGAGAACGCCAACGGGATGCTCAGGATGACGCGGGCGCCCTGGACCGCACCGTCGCGGGCGAGATCGTTCGAGAGGCCTATCTCCCCTCCGCACCGCTGAACGACCTCGGAGGCGGCGTACAGGCCGAGGCCGTGATGCGCGCCGGCGCGGGAGGGATCCCCTTGGAAGAACCTCTCGCAGCCTCGCTCGAGGGCTTCGGGGGAGAACCCGCTGCCGTCGTCCGCGACCTCGATCTCCAGGATCCCCCCTTCGGCGCGCAGGCTCACGGAGACGCGTTCCGAGGCGTGCTCGACCGCGTTCGAGACGACGTTCATCGCCGCCCGGGAGATCTCGCAGGCGTCGCCCGGGACCTCGAGCCCGTCGAGACCCTCCGCCCCCGAGACCGAGAGCGCGACCCCTTCGGCATGGGCAAGAGCCCGGGCGTCCGCCTCGACGGCCGCCGCGACCTCCCCCGCGTCGGAGCGGCGCCCCTCCGAGGGCGCAGCGCCGCCGTTGGACACGCCGATGAGGAGCCCCACGTACGAGTCGAGGCGCTCCGCCGCCGCCGCGATGTCCGCCGCGGCGCCGGAGATGTCGCCGAGCCCGCCGGAGGCGAGGGACGAGGCCTCCTCGGCGATGTAGTCGGCGTTCGCCCTCATCACGGTCAAGGGCGTCTTGAGGTCGTGCGCGAGGGCGGCCACCTGGTCGCGCTGGCGCCTCTCGGCGTCCCAGCGGGCCTCGAGCGACTCCTTGAGCGAGGAGCGCATCCCGTCCATCGCGGAGAGCACCTCGTTGACCTCGCGCACGCCGCCCGGCTCCACGGAGAAGTCGAGGTCCTGGCGCGAGACGCGCTCGGCGGCGTCGGTGAGGGGCGCCATCTTGCGGGAGATGGACCGGCCCGCGCGGCGCGCCACGAGGGCGACGGCGGCGAGGCTGCCGAGCGCCCCGGCGGCGAGCATGATGTTCTGGGGGTTGGGCAGCGAGTCCCTAAGAGACGGGGACGCGAACTGGGGCATGTAGTCGCTCCCGAGGACGCAGAAGGTCCCGTCGGAGAGCCCGAACGACGCGTAGGTCGCCCCCGCGCTCCCGGTCACCTCGGTCTCTGCCGCAGCCTCCCCGTCGGCGGCCAGCTCGCGGGCGCGCTCCAGCATCGCCCCGTCCATGTCGGCGGCCAGAAGCTCGCCGCCCGCCGCGAACAGCGCGTAGCGGTAGGCGGTCGGGATCGACTGCGGGTCGAGCGGGCCCTCCCCCTGCAGCGCCTTCGCCGTCTCGCCGGCGTGCGCCGCGCCCCAGTTGGCCGGGTACACCGCGCCCGCGTTCATGGAGGCGGAGAGCGCCGTGAAGGAGGCCGCCCACACCGCGCAGATCAGGACGAAGGCGTAGGCGAAGTACTTGGCGATGAGCAGAGAGAGCGGGACGCCCTTCGCGCGGCGGGTCAGAGCTGCCATTTGTACCCCATCCCCCAAACCGTCTCGATGGGATCGGCCCCCGCGGCGGATAGCTTCCTGCGCGCCCTGCTCACGTGCATGGAGATGGCGTCGTCGTCGGCCTCGCTCTCCCATCCGAGGACCGATTCGCGGATCTGCGCGCGGGAGAGAACCTGCCCCCGCCTGCGGGCGAGCAGCTCGCAGACCCCGTACTCGGTCGGGGTCAGCGCGACCGGCGACCCTCCGACCGACACCTCCTTCGAGCCGAGGTCGATGCGCACGTCGCCGAAGGAGAGGGCGTGCGTGCGCTCGCGCCCCTCGCGCCTCAGGTGGGCGGCGACCTTCGCGCGCAGCTCCGCCGCCCCGAAGGGCTTGCGGACGTAGTCGTCGGCGCCGAGGCCGTACCCGACCACGGCGTCCTCCTCGGCGACCTTCGCCGTGAGGAAGACGATCGGGCCGTCGAAGGCGGGCCTTATCCGGCGGACGAGCTCGAACCCGTCGACGCCGGGCATCATCACGTCGCAGAGGACGAGGTCGAAGCGCGACAGGTCCGCTCCGAGCGCCTGCGCCGGGTCGTCCGCGCCGACGACCTCGTGCCCGTCCCGCCCGAGCACGCGGGCGAGGGCGTCGAGGATCGCCCTCTCGTCGTCTATCGCCAGAATCCTCGCCACGGGTCCTCCTTTCCGTCCAGCGTGCATGATACCAGCCTAGCCGAGCGCCGAAGCCGCAGGCCCCGGCACGTCGCCCTCGCCGACGGGGCCGTAGCGGACGCCGGAGCCGCCCTTGGCGTCGATCTCCAGCCACCCCTCCCCGTCGAAGGTCGCCCCGAAGCAGATCAGCTGCAGCTCGCGGACGTTGCCGTCAGCGTCCGCCGCGTCGACCAGGTAAACATGGTTCCAGCCCGCCCCCGTCGCGTCGGCGTAGCTGTCGACGAACGATTCGGGCTGGGGCTCGGGCGCCCACATCGTGGTCTCCGGATAGGGCAGGAGCCGGTCGGCCACCGACCGGGCGGCCGCGCCGCAGCCACCGGAGCAGCCGGCCGCGATCAGGGCCCCCGCCAGCGCGAGGGCGCAGAGCGCCCCGACGGCGGCCCTACGCATCGGACCTGCCCTCCTCGAACCGCGGGAACCATGCGGCGATCGCGACCGCGGAGAGGGCGGCGAGCGCCGCAGCTGCCGGGACGAGCCGCGCCGCGGCGAGCGCGACCGCTCCCGCCGACCCCGTCCCAGCCGCTATCGCCGCCTCGACGCCGAGCGAGCCCAGCCTCGCCGCCCAGCAGAACGGGACGGCCCCGAGCAGCCCGGCGGGCGAGGCCCCCGTGAGCGCCCCGGTCATGAGGCCGTGGGCGAGGCCGCCCACCGAGAAGAACGCCAGCAGCATGCCGGCAGCGCCCGCTCCGATGGCCGCGTTGCGGCCGAACCTCAAGGCCAGGAAGAGCGAGAGCGCGTAGAGCGGGACGCTGCCGAGCGACATCCCCAGAACGGACGCGGCAAGAGAGGTGGCGGGGGCGGCAGGCCTGCCCGCAGCCGTGTGTATAGTCAAGACATCATCGACAAATGGGGATGCTGACAAAAATCCGACCCAAGCCAGAGCGGTTTGGAGGTCAGCATGTACTCAAGGGAAGACAAGCTGAGGGCAATCGAGCTATTCATCAAATACGATTTCAGCCCGCAGTCGGTAATTAACGA
>DVGB01000090.1 GCA_018712955.1 Candidatus Aveggerthella stercoripullorum | reverse complement strand
CTCTTCGCCGCGGGCGAGGTGCTCTCCGTCCATTCTGACGAGCCGAACCTCGAGGAAGTGTTCCTCGAGCTGACCGGAAGGGAGTTCCGACGATGAGCGCTGCACTGAGAAAGACGGGGGCGCTCCTCGCCAAGGACTTCGCCGACCTGCTCAAAAACCCGACCCTGCTCGTCGTGTGCCTGCTGCCCATCGCGTTCATGGCGCTCTACTCGTTCATGGTGGGCGACGCCGCGGGCGATGCGGGAATCGCCGCCGAGCAGCAGGAGGCGGTCGGTCCCGTCATCGGCCAGTTCATGCTCGGGTCGGCGCTCTGCATGACCGTCGGCATGGTGTGCACCATGACGGTGCTCTACGGCATCGCCGAGGAGAAGGAGAAGCGAACGCTGCGCACGCTCATGCTCGCCAACGTGGGCGCCTCCCAGGTCGTCGCCTCCAAGGCCGTCGTGGCGCTCGCGGCGTCGGCTGCCGTGAACGCCGTCTGTTTCTTCGTGGCGGGCGGGGAGCCGGGCATGCTCGGCGCGTACCTCGCGCTCGGCGTCGTGGGGTCGCTTCCCGTCATCCTGTTCTCGCTCGTGCTCGGCCTCGCGTCGCGCGACCAGATGACCGCGGGCGTCTACAGCGTGCCGGTGCTGCTCGTGGCGCTCGTCCCCATGTTCGGCATGGCGAACGAGACGATCGAGAAGGTCTCGCACTGGCTGCCGACGGGCGGCGTGTACGACCTGATCGGGCTTGCGGTCGGTGGTCGGCTGTTTTCGTCGGACGCGCTGGCGCCCCTTGCCGTGACTGCGGCGTGGGCTGCCGTCGGCGCTGTCGTGTTCGCCGCGCTTTTCAAGCGGCTTGCGCGCGACAACTGATTCCGGCGAGCGGAAGATGCTCGTTGCCTAGGCCGCCCGCTTCGGTCAGCGCAGCATGAACTGTCCGAGTTCCTGGCGTTTGCTGATGCCGAGCTTTCTGAACGACGACGTCAGGTAGCTTTTTACCGTGTTCGCCGAAATGTCCAAATGAGCGCCGATCTCCTGGTTCGTCCAGCCTCGCGCTGCCAGCATGGAAACGACGAACTCTGTCGTGGTGAGGTTGTCGGCGACGGTTTCTGCGGTCGCAGAGTTGTGGACGCGCCGCCATCCGGCGGAGAAGCGGTACGTGATGTCGATGATGCGCTTGAAGTCTTCGGGCCAGTCCTTTTTGATGACCGATTCCAGCATGCCCCCCAGAAGGCCGTGGTGTTCGCCGAATGCCTGAATGAGGCCGTCGGGACGGGCGAGCTTCCATGCAGTGAGCAAGTGCACGCGCGCGTCGTCAGCGCGCTTGAGGCTCATGCAGTCCATGACCGCTACCAGGTGCAGGTAGATTTCCGGAATAGGATAGGTTTTCGAGCTGAAAAGAAGCGCTGCCTCGGCGACACCCAAGCTTCGCGCGTGGTCGCCCTTCAGGTACAGCTGGTGCGCGCGCACATAAAGCGCGAATGCGCGAAGTCCTGGCGGGAGCAGCGGGAGCAGTTCATTGGTGGGAGGCGCGTCTTCGGGCGGGGGCAGGTGCAGCAGAATCGAGGACGTGTAGCCCATGAAAGCCATGGCCGCCTTGCTTTGAGCCGATGATGCGTGCGGGCTCTTTGCCAAAGCGTCGCGGAGTTCTGCCAGGGCAAACTTCGCGCGGTTGATATTGCCAAGGGGCAGGTTGGCGTAGGCGTAGATCAGGCAGGCGGACAAGCGCACGGCCAGGTTTTCATGCGAAGTCAGGGCGCCTGCCCGTTTGGCAGCGCCTTCGGCATCGCCGCTGAAATAGCAGTATTCCGCTTGCGCGATGGCGCGCATGCTCGGGTCTTTGAACTGCGCTATGGTCTCTTCGCAGGTGCCAGGCTCGAAGGAGCTGTTCATCAGGGGCATGAGCCTCGAGAACACGTTCGGGGAGGCAGGCTGCTCGTCTTGCGGCGCGTTGAGGCGTTCGGGCGCTGCGTGAGATTGCTCGGGCGCAACAGGGCGCGGGCGATTGCTGTCGGGCAAAACGGGATTGCAGGCTTCTGAGGGGAGGTCGACGGCATAAGGCTCCCTTGCCCGGCGCTTTCGCAGGTCTCCGGGTTTTTCTGCCTCTTGCGGGATAGCCCACGACCCGCCGATTTTCCGCGCTCCGGCGACCCTTCCTTCGGAGCACAGCCGCTGGACAAGCCTTTCCGTAATACTCCATGCTTCAGCGGTTTCTTTTACGCTACGGTACTCCATTACACCAGCCTCGTTCCATTTTTTGACATTTCGAATTGTATTCGTTCGCTCAAACGAACAAATGACTAAAAACGCGAGAGAAACGGGTGGGGTGCCGAACGGAACGAGCGAAGGCGGTTTTGTGCACTGTCTGCTTTCGGCGGCGTTTTCGTCAATCATTGGTTGACTGGGCTCAAACGTCGTCAAAACCGAAGATAATGTGACGGCTTACCTAAAAGGTATTTAATGCTAGCGCAAGGAGAAACTAGATGGCGAAAAGGGCTATTGCAGCGGGCGTCCTGACGGCGGCGCTCATGACGGCCGCCATGCCGGCAGCTGCGTTCGCCATGCCGGGAGACATCCAGGAAGCCGTGACGAACCAGGGCTACAACGCGTACGAGCATCAGAGTGGCACGGCCGAATACGACGAGTCACAGCTTTTGGCGATCGACGGCAACTACGTGGCGACTGCGAACGCGATGATTCGCAAGGCGCCGTTCGGAGAGATTCTGGGAAGCGTGCAGCCGGGTACTACCTATCATGTCGTCGGCGAATGCCCGGACTGCATGTGGTACAAGATTTCCGGCGCGGTGAGCGGCTATGTGTACGCCAGCTACCTGGTCCCGGAGGGCGAGTACCAGAAGAACACGAACAGCAACACCGATACGGGCGTGAGCGTCCGCAAGCTGGACATGATGATGGTCGTGGACGTGAACAGCGCGCTGAACCTGCGCGAAGGGCCTTCCACCAACAGCAAGGTCGTGACCAGCGTTCCGGCGGGTACGGAGGTTCACGTGAAGGGCAACGTCCTGAACACGGACTGGTGCCAGTGCGAATACCAGGGAAAGACGGTCTATGCCCACGACAACTACCTGAAGCCGGAATTCCCCCAGACGATGGCCTGCTCTGCGCCGGTGTTGAACATCCGCGAGGCGGCAAATATCAATGCTAAGGTCATTGGCACGCTGGCGAAGGGCCAGAAGGTGAAGATTTCTGCCGACGAAAATGACTGGCTGCGCTTCGATATGGGCGACGGCAGGATTGGCTACGTGTACGACGAGTACATGGAGGCCGTGGGACAGTAGTTTCTCGCAGGGAAACAAAGCACGTCGACAAAGCGCAAGCGCCCGCTTTCTCGCAAGAGGAAGCGGGCGCTTCTATGTTGGCCCTTTGGGTCCTGACCCAAAGGGACGGGGTAAATGGGTCATTTCCAAACTCGCTATACTGTCGCCAACTACTTCTTACGCGGCAAAGGAGGCGGCGGATGCCCAGACAGGCTCGAGAGGTTTCGCGCAGTGGGTGCTACCACGTCACCTTGCGCGGAGCAGGGCGTCGCTCCCTGTTCGAGGACGACGAGGACAGGGAAGCGTTCGTAAGGCGACTGCGCAACATGGTGGACGATGGCATTCTCCTGTATGCGTGGTGCCTGATGGACAACCACGTCCATCTGCTCATCGGCGACTGTGGCGGCGGCATCAGCAGTCCACTCCATCGGCTGACGACTTCGTTTGCCTTGTGCTTCAACGGGAGGCATTCTCATGTTGGGCCGGTGTTTCAGGGTAGGTTTGCTAGCTTTCCCGTCGAGACGGACGCCCATTTCCTTGAAACAATCCGATATATTCACACGAATCCAAAGTCACTTGGCGCTGCGGCTCCTGACTACCGGTGGAGCAGTTATCGCGAATACGTCGAAGGCGAAGATTTGTGCGAGACGGCCCGGGCGCTCGACATGCTTGGCGGGGTCGAGGGGTTCCAGCGTTTTCACCGGGTAAACGGCGATATCGAGCTGGTCGATTTGACCGGGTATCGCAGGAGACTTTCGGACGCCGAGGTCCGTGACATCGCATCGAGCATCTTCGGCGAAGGCTTCCTCGGTTCATTGCCGCTGATGGCGAAGGAAGAGAGAGATGTCGGCATTCGCAAGCTCGGCAGGCTTGGAGCGTCGAGTCGACAGATCGAGCGTTTGACCGGAATCGGCAGATCTATCGTACGTCGTGCGTGCGGCGGGTGACGGCCAGCGAACAAAACGACCGCATCGACCCATTTACTCCGTCCCTTTGGGCCGAGCCAACAGTCTGTCATGCATTTTTATCCAAAGCTTTTGCGTGGGGAGCGAGCTCTACCTTGCTCCGTTCTAGTCCGAGCATGAAAATACTTCCCTCATCGGCTCAGCCGTCAGCTCTACCAAGTGTTGTGGCGGCGATAGATTGTGCGTCTTTGGTTTTCATGTACGCGATGTACTCGTCTCCCCAGGTCTCAAGGCTGTCCAACACCGGCTGGAACTTCTCGCCGACTTCGCTGAGGGAGTACTCCACTTTCGGCGGGATCTGGGGATATTCCGTGCGTACAATAAGCCCATTCTCTTCCAGCTGTTTGAGCTGCTTCGAGAGGGTTGCGTGCGTCATGCGGGGTAGCTGGCGCAGCAGCTCGTTGAAGCGAACAGGGCCGTCGCTGATAAGGTGAAGGATCAGGATGGACCATTTTCCCGCCAGCACCTTCTGCGCGGTCGCGTAGGGACATTTTCCGTAAAGATCGATGCTCATGATTGCTCCCGTTCTATGGTATCGAATCAGATACTAGGTATACGAAAAAAACGCACTATACATTTCTATATCAGTATAGATAATCGAACCACAATCATAAGATGGATTCGAAAGAAAGGAACCGAAATGGCTGACAATGCGACCATGCAGGAGATTCACGATTATCTGGAGGAGTGCGCCAAGAAGACCGGTACGTTCTATCTAATGACCGTCGACGGTGACAAGCCCGCCTGTCGTCCCGTCTCATTCCACATGTTAGTGGACGGCAAGGAGTACTTCGGCGTGGGCACGTTCAAAGACGCGTACAAACAGATGGTCGCTAACCCTAACGTCCAGATTGTCGGCTGCAAGGGCGCGAACTGGATTCGTGTCAGCGGCACTGCGGTGTTTGACGACGATCCGGCGCTGTTCGAGAAGGCTGTGGAGACCTTGCCGTTTCTCAAGAACTTGTACAACGAGGAGAACGGTCGAAAGATGGGCATCTTCCGCCTGGAGAACGGCAACGCTCAGTTCATTGAGAAGATGATGGAGGTCGTCAAGACCGTCGAGTTCTAACCGACGTATCAGCGCGGCAAAAGGGTCACGTCTCATGTCGCATTCTTTGCCATGCACCGTCACGGTAAACTTGTTGAGTGTCGAGGTGCAAGACCGGAAGAGAGGCAGGCATGGCGTTCTATTCCAGCGCGAGCAACAACTCCACGTGGCGGGGGGTCGACTATTATGAAAGCCGCAAGGTCAAATCCTCACGCGCTGTCGGAGATGCCGTCTACGAGGGCGAAGTTGAGGGAAGCGAGGGCCGTGTCTACTCGGTGCGGATAGACGTAGATCATCCGAAGCGCTCGACCTGCACATGCCCTTTCGCCGAGGGAAGGAGGGTCGTCTGCAAGCACATGGTCGCGCTTTACTTCGAAAGCGTTCCTGGATCGCTCGACGCGTTCTATCGCGACGTGAGGGAGGCAGAGGCGCACTACGAGCTTGAGGAGCAGCGCTGGAGGGACGAGACGCTGGCGTCTATAACCAAGTTGGTGCGGAGCATGTCTGCCGAGGAGGCGAAAGGCAGGCTCATCGACATGATGTACCACAATATGCTGGACGAGCGGTATAGAGACGACTACTGGTGAGTGCGTGTGCGACACGGGACTGTGACCCTCTGTCGATTTAGATGTGCCCCTTTTTTGTCATAGGCAAATCTATTATACGTCGTGCGTGCGGCGGGTGACGGCCAGCGAACAAAACGACCGCATCGACCCATTTACCCCGTCCCTTTGGGCCGTGGCGATGCCGCCGGGGAGGGCGCATCCGATCAGCGCGGTCAGAAGCCCGATCGCCGCGTAGCGGTAGAGCAGCTCCTCGGCGAACCCGGTGATCGCCATGAGGATGACAAGCGCGGGAAACGGCAGACGGGGAAGTTCGCCGTTGAGCCCGCGCCGCGCCTCGAACACCGCAGCGCGCCCTTCGTCGTTCGCAAGCGCGCGCCGTTCGTTGAGCCATGCGCCCGTCCATAATAGCGCCGCCGCGGCAACGCCTGCCGCCACGGTCGGGAGAGGCGGCAGCGCTGTGAGCGAATCCGTAATGCCGCGCGCCCAGCCGAAGCCGATCGAGGCAGCGAACCAGTCGCCCGACGCCGCGCCGGCAAGCAGCACTGCGCCGACGATGCCGCAGCCGAGCGCGATGGCCTGGCTGAGCAGGCTTGCAAGCACGAGCGCCCATGCCTCCTCGCCATCGATCGGCGGCAAACCGTGCGACTGTTCGCGGCCGGTCATGCGCGGACGCCCTGTTCGCGCTGCGAGAGCGGGCTTTCGCGATCACGGCCTTTCCCGCTGTCTCCCGAGCGATTCTCGACAAACCGCTCGACAAACCGCTCGACAAGACGGTTCACCCGATCGGGCGCGTCGGTGTTGGAGTTGTGCCCCGCCCCTGCGATCCATTCGATAGGGAGCCCCGTTCGTTTCGCCCAGGCATGGTTGTAACGCCGAGCAGAACCTGCGGCATCCTTTTCCCCGCAGATGAGAAGCGCGGGGCAGTTGATCGCGTACGGGCGGTTCGCCTCGACGGAGGTCGCGAGCGTTCGAAAGCCGTGCGTCGCGAGATCGACGTACTCGCGTTTGCTGTACAACGACATCATCTTCCACATGAGCTCTCGCCCGTATTCGGTGGTCGCGCATCCGTTCGCCCCGACGCGGCAGAGCAGCTTCCAAGGGAGCGCCTGGTACAGACCGCGTGTATGCTTGAGCGCCCACAGCTCGGCCGCTGTATAGTACTCGCGCGCAAGCGGGCAGGAGTCGATCGAAACGAACCCTGCCGCTTTGCCGGGGAAAAGATCGAGGAACGCTTGGGCCACATAGCCGCCCATCGACTGCCCGACGAGGATCGGGCGAGCGAAACCCTCGCGTTCGAGGATCGCATGCAGCATTCGTGCGAGGTCGTCCATGCTCCAGTCGAGCGCGAACGGGCGAGACGCGCCATGCGACGGCGGGTCCCACACAAGGCAATTCGCCTGGTGTTCGAAATGCGCGATCTGCCTGTCGAAAAGCCGGTGGTCTGCCGTCAGCCCGGGAAGGAACACAAGCTGCGGGGCGTCTTCGATGCGTGCGGAGACCCAGTAGTGGATGGCGCCGCGCTCGGCGATGAACGTTTTCTCTTTCATCGCCGCTCCTGCTTTGCGCGAGGCGCGTCGACGTCGCTTCCTTCGCCCTGAGGAGGCTTGCGGGCGACGACGGCGAAGCTGAGCGGGATCTTCGGCATGCCTTCGGGCATTGTCCATCCGCATTCCGTCTCCACGAGGAAGGGGAGCGCCTTCCATTCGGCGTAGGGGCTTTCGCGGAGCGCCTCGACGGAAAGCCCGGCTTCGAGCAGGCTGCCGACGATCTCCTGGAAGTCGTGGCGCCAGTTGTGGTTCGCTGTGTGCGCAATCTTGCCCGTCGATCCCTCGACGTAGCTCTCGTCGCTTTCATAGTCGATGCTGCCCGTGCCGCTCAGATAGTCCTCGGAGACGGTGAGCGACTCGTAGCCGAGTGCGTCGAGCAGCGGATGGTCGTCACGTAGGAGGAACACGCCGCCCGGCACGAGCAGATCGGCGATCGAGCGTGCCCAATCGCCCAGGTCGGGAAGCCATGTGATGGCGCCCGTGCCCGTCACCACGACGTCGAAGGTGCGGTCGACGAGGTGCGAGGCGAATCGTGCGTCGCCTTCCACGAAGGTCGCGTCCGCGCCAGCTCGGCGCGCGATGTCCCGCGCGTGCGAAAGCGATGCGGGGGAGAAGTCGAGCCCCCATGCCTCGCGCGCGCCGAGGCGCAACCACGATATCGTGTCGGTGCCGATATGGCACTGCAGATGGAGGACGGAAAGCCCCGCGAGGCCCGTTTCGGGAAGGTGCCGCGCGAGCGCCTCGAAGTCGCGCTGCGCGACGCCGGAGACGTAAGCGGGGTCGGAGACGAGCCGTTCGACCTCGTAGAACTCCGATTCCGCATGCACGGCGGCGCGGTCGTCCCAGTTGTCGCGGTTGTCCGCGAGTTTGCGATCGATCGCGTCGTCGGGGCCGGTTGCGGGGACGTCGGCGGATGCGCTCGAGGCGGCGTCGGCGGGCGCGTTCAAGCTCCCGTCGCCGAACGCGTCTGCTGTGCAGAGCTCCTTTTCGTACATGCGGCCGAGCAGGCCGTCATTATCGCGTACCATCTCGCGGAAGCGCCAGCCGAGCCGTTCGTAGAACCGGTCGTGGTCGGTGAGAAGGTAGAGGCGTTCGATGTCGCGATCCGCCATGTCGCGGCATACGAAGTCGAGGAGCCTCCGCGCGATGCCCTGTTTGCGGAACGCGGGTTCGACGAACACGGCGCAGACGTTGGGCGCAAGGTCGTGCCGCTCGTGGAAGTCGTTATCGATCACGCCCGCTCCGGCGACGATGCGGCCGACGTCGACGACCACGTACCACTGGGGGACGGCCGCCTCCGGATGATCGCAGCACGTCAGCATGCTCGTGCGGTATTCCTCGACCGGCACGGTCCACTTGTCGGAGAACCATGCTGCGGCCGATTCGACGAGTTCGGGATGCGCTGCGATGGGCAGAATATCGCCGACGGGCGAAGTGCAGGACGTATTCGACATTGGCGGCCTTTCCGGTTGGACGGGCAATGGCGCGGCTATCGTACCATTACGCGCGGCAAGCGCCACGGACGCTTCTTCGTCTCTCATACGCAACGAGTGCTGCGAGTTTGGGCGATTGCCCCGTGGGATGGAGCTTTTCAGGATCGCTTCGCTTCGAATGAACGGGCGAACGCCATGGCGGGAGCCGAAAACACCTCGCTGATGGTTTGCAGGCGCGCATCGAAACGCTCGTCGCACGGCAGGCCTTCTTGACCCCCGAGGACGCCGACGATGCCGGACGCCATGAACGAAGCGACTGCGCGCACGTCCTCCTGCGCGAGGTCAAGCCCGAATCTGCTCGCCCAGGTTTCCGTAAGCGTCCGCTTGAAGCGCTCGGTGAGGCGGGCCGATCCGTTCGGTCCCGTCAACAGGCAGATGCGCTCCACGGCGTGTCTTTGGTTTTCGTCGAGACGGAATGGCGCTCCGCCTTCCGAGAGGAATTGTTCGGCAAGATCGGCGATGCCGGTTGGGACGGCGGCGTCGACCGCCTGTTCGGCAAGGTCTTCGATCGAGTCGAAATAGTAGTAGAAGGTCGCACGGTTGCATCCTGCTTGGCGCGCGACCGATGCGGCAGTCACCTCACGGTACGGCATGCGGGAGAGTTGATCCCAAAACGTCTCGATCATGCGCGTCTCGGCGCCTTTCTCTTCCGAATCCTTGCGGGGGCGTGCCATGGCGGCATCCTTTCTTTGCTCGTCGAATCGTCGGGGCGGTGCAAATCGGAACTCACAGCCCAAATCGGAACCCACGACCGTCGATAACCCGACGTTTTCGCGCGATTCGCTGGTTTTATTCCCTGCCTGACCTTGGGATAATCTGATTATACAACGCATGTTGGGTTTACGGGGAAGCGAGGGAGGCCGCCATGGGGTGTGAAAGCGTCATCGTCCTCGACAACGTGACGAAGATGCTCGGGAAGAAACCGCGCATCGAGGATCTTTCATTCGCGTGCGAACCGGGAAAGGTCTATGGACTCCTCGGGCCGAACGGTGCAGGCAAGACGACCCTCTTGAACCTTATCACCGGGCTCTATCGTCCGACGTCAGGCACGGTGCGGGTAGTGGGGCTCGACCCCGTGCGCGACGCGCGGAAGGTGCGCCGCGAGATCGGGCTCGTGCCGCAGGAGACCTCGCTCTATCCGGAGCTCTCGGCGTTGGAGAACCTGCGCTTCCATGCCGCCCTCTACCTTGACGACCAGCGGGCGGCCGCACGGCGTATCGACGAGGTGCTCGAACTCGTCGACCTCGCCGACCGCGCGAAGGATGCCGTGGGCGCCTACTCGGGCGGCATGAAACGGCGTCTCGCGCTCGGGCGCGCGATGCTCGCCGACCCGCGCATCCTGTTGCTCGACGAGCCGACGCTCGGCGTGGACGTGCAAGGCACGCACCGCATCTGGGGCTACGTGAGGCGCTTCAAGGACGAGGGGCGCACGGTCCTCGTTTCTACCAACGTGATGGCGGAGGCCGACGCGCTCGCCGACGAGATCCTGCTGCTCGATCACGGCAGGAAGGTGCGCTTCGGCACGCCGGATGCGCTCAAGGCGGAGGCGGGGTCGACTGTGGTGAAGCTGACGCCCGCACCCGGCTCCCATGTGGACGAAGCCGTGCTGCGCGAGCGCCTGGGAGCTTTCTCCTCCGACGGCGAGGCGATTGTGGTCGATGCCCCCAGCGGCGAGGCGGATCTGGCGCGCATCCTCGGGCTTGTAGAAGGTGCGATAGAGATTGCAGGCGTCGAGCTTCGCCGTCCGACGCTCGACGATGCCTTCCTCGCGCTCACGGGCAGGTCGCTGCGGGACTAGGCTTCCGCCGTTCTGCCGAACGGCGGAACGAGCCGACGTTGCGAAGGCGGTGTGTACAGGCGCTTCTCGCTGACTTGGTCAACTATGCGATCGTTACGTTATCGAAAGGGGGTGAAGCATGGGAACCTTGAGGATAATCGGCAAGGAGCTGGCGAGCGTCAAGGAGAACATCCCGTTCAACTTGGCGACCGTCATATCGCCGCTGCTCTTCCTGTTTGCATTTGCCGTGATGGTGTCGGGCGGCATCACCATCCCCGTCGAGACGCAGCCCGCCTCTTCCGAGTCGGCGTTCTTGCAGGCGACCGCCGAGTACCGGGCGCCCGACGGGACGCCCTACCTCGAGCTGGAGACGGCGCCCGCCGAAGGCGCCCCTGACGGGCGCAGTGCCGACCGCTATATCGTCATGGACGAGCTCGCCGTGAGCGAGGAGACCGCGACGGGCGCGGTCGTTCACCTCGTCAACGACGTGAACTCGAACATGACCAAGAACTACGCCAACCGCCTGACCGGCGCGCTCGTCGACTACGTCGACGTGAAGAGGGGTGTGGGCACCGTCGAGGTGGTCGAGCAGACGCGCTACGAGGAGGACATCCCCTGGGACGAGAGCTTCGCCGTGAGCACGCTCGTATTCGGCGCGATGCTCGCGGGACTCCTGTTCGGGCAGCTTTCGATGACGAGCGAGTGGGAGAACGCGACGGCGAAGCTGCTCGTGCTCTCGCCTCGCCCCGCGGCATCGGTCGCGGCGGGCAAGGTCGCCGCGGCGTTCCTCAAGGCGCTTGTCGCCGGGGCGGTGCTCGTCGGGGTGGTGGCGCTCATGTACGGCAGGGCGCTCGCGAGCGCCCCGTGGCTCGTCGCATCGCTTTGCCTGATGTACGTCGTGTTCGCGAGCCTCGGGCTCGCCTTGGGCATCGCGGTGCGCTCGACGATGACGGCGTTTCTCGTGTCGCTCGTGGCGTCGCTGTGCCTCTGGGTCGCGGGCGGCGGCTTCGGCGACCTGTCGTATTTCGGAGAGGCTGCGCAGATGGTCGGCGCGGCGAATCCGGCAACCTACGCGCTCGATGCGGTGCGCTATGCGTACTTCGGCGGCGTGGCGGATCCGACGCCGCTCGTCGTGCTCGCGGTCGGCGCGGCGGCGACCCTTGCGGCGGTGTGCGCGATCTACGCGCGGTGGACGAGAAGCGAAAGGGCGGTATCATGAACCTCTTTATCATCGAACTGAGGAAATTGCTCGCGCTCACGAAGGCCGACCCGAAGTCGCTCGCGGCTGGCATCATCGCGCCGACCGTCATCCTGGTCATCTTTGCGCTCACGTTCGGCAATTTCGTCGCGCTCAAGCTCGCGGTCGTGAACGACGACGCAGGCGGGCTCGGCGCGGCGTTTCAGGAGGCGGTGTTTTCCCAGACCTCGCCGCTTTCCGGCGAATCCTACTTCGAGGCGATTGAGGCTGATACCGACGAAGCGCAGGAACTCTACGAGCAGGGGAGGGTGAACGGCATCCTGACGATTCCCGAGGATTTCTCGGAGCGCCTCGAGTCCGGCGATCCCGCGCAGGTGCTCTACGCGTTCGACAACTACAACACCGACATGGCGAAGAACCTGCGTCTGTATCTCGACGAGGGCATCTTCGCGTTCTACCAGGAGTATATGCCCGGCATGGAAATCGAGGTTCGGCGCGAGTTTGCCGTGGGCGCGCAGCTCGACTGGTTCGCCATCATCGCGGTGGGCGTGTTCATGCTGGCGTTCCTTATGGGGTCGATGTTCAACTTCCTCTACCTGCCCAACAAGGAGCGGGTGCACGCAACGCTTTCCGAGTACCGCCTTGCGCCGGCATCGCTTCTGCCCACGTTCGCGGCGCGCGTCGTGGTGGCGCTTCTCGCCGGGGCGGTCGGGGCGGCGGTGAACGCGCTGCTCGTCTGGCTGCTCACCGGTGCGAACCTGGCGTGCGGCCTGCTGGCAATCCTGCCCGTCCTTCTGGTGCTGGGAGTCGCGTTCGTGTCGTTTGCGGCCATCGTGTCGCTTACGGTACGCAAGTTCAGCGGCGCCGCGATGCTGTCGATGGTGACCGCCGTGGTGGCGTGGTTCCTTTCCGGTGCCACGACCTCGGTAAAGTACGCCACGGGCGCCTTGCTTGATGTGGCGCTTGCTCTGCCCTCGAGCTACGGCCTCTCGCAGATCCGCGCGGCCGTGTTCGGCGTCGACCAGAGCATCGGCGGCCTGCTTGCAGTTGACAAGGGGTGGCTCGTGATGGGGGCGTATGCCGTCGTGCTGGCGGTTGCCGCATGGTTTGTCTACCGAAAACGGATGGGCGGAGGCGGACAATAAAACTCCCGTCTTCCACGCGCCTCTTCCTTGCCGATGAGGCTCCAGTCGACCATGAGGCCGAGTTCCTTCCTGAGGATGACGTCGAGCCACATGCGCGTGGCCCTTCCGTTGCCCTCGCGGAACGGGTGCGCGACGTTCATCTCCATGTACTTCTCTAAGATTTCGTCGAACGTCGACTGCGGCATCTTCTCGACGGCGATGGCGCTTTGCGCGCCGCGCCGCGTGCGCTGCGCGGGCTGAGATCGTGCGAACAAGGGCTGCAACGAAAGTCTGTCGCACTGAACAAGATCGCACGTCAGGTGCGCAAAAGCGGTCCTGGAAATGCCTTCCAGGACCGCTTTTGCATAGGCTGGAACTTTGACTTCGCCCGCGCTTCCTTGAGGATGCCTTTCTTGAACTGCGCACATGAGCCGAAGAGCTTCTCGTCGGTAGTGGTGGTGGACGTCTTGTCGGCGTGCTTGAGGGCGGTCAGCTCCATCGCGCAAAGGCGGTTCGCGACCTGGCAAGCCTGCAGTCCGAGGAAGAAGCCACCTTGCAGACCACTGCGTCTTTCGCGAAGGCGTAGTTGACGGCTTTGAATCGCCTTCTCGGGTCGTCGCTCCCGGATTCGTGCGCCGCGATTTCGAAACAGAGGCGCGATAATCTTTCTGGTGCTTTTCGCGAGCAGCCCGATGAACGCAACTTCGTCGAGCTGCTCGTTCGATAGGCAAATGGACAGTCCGTGCTGGAAATCGCCTAAAGCCCGTTCAGGACGATGATGGCGTAATCCTGGCTTTGGTGGAACAGATGGGCAATGACGACGTCGTCCCCTTCTTTGAAGTACAAGACGACGTACCCTTTCACCAGGATAGTATGGTAGCCGAGGCGAGCGAGCACGGTGAATCGAGAGAGGCGGTGCTCGACGATGCCGCCGTGGAGCCCTTCGAGAGCCTTCTCCCATTCGTCAAGAAAGGACGCCGCCGTGCTGGGTCCAAAAGCGGACAGGTATTCCACGATGCTTTCCAGCTCACGCAACGCGGTCGGCTGAATCCTCACGTTACAGGCCATACTTCGCCCTCAGCGATGCGGTCGCTTCGAAGGCATCGGCGCCTGAGCCTTCAGTGCGCTCGCGTTCTGAGATCACGATGCGTTCGAGCAGTCGAGCACGAGCGTCAGCCTGCTCCCACCGGTTGAAGTCCGCGCTCTTGACGCACACGAAGCGGTCGTAGCCGTTTTTCGTCACGATGATAGGGGATGGGCTGCTGGCCACCAGCTCGTCGAAAGCGGCCGT
Source organism: Candidatus Aveggerthella stercoripullorum (assembly GCA_018712955.1). Taxonomy (GTDB): domain Bacteria; phylum Actinomycetota; class Coriobacteriia; order Coriobacteriales; family Eggerthellaceae; genus Aveggerthella; species Aveggerthella stercoripullorum. The sequence continues at coordinate 1,398 of DVGB01000090.1, read as the reverse complement.
ATCGCGCAGTTCTTTTATAGGCACGCACGAAGGCATGATAATCTCCTTCTGTGTACATTATCATGTACATCATTATGCCATAATGTTAAAAAGAATGAGAAAAAGGGTCGGGCACTTTTTCTCACATTCCGATTCCCGTTTTCGTATCGAAACGGGAGGTGTGCCCCGCGGTGTCTTTGCGAATAATGAACCAGGAAGATATCGCGCGTATGGCGGATCGCGTCGCGCTCCTCGTGGGGTCGGCGGTACGAATGCGGAGGAGGCCGCCATGTTTCGCGATTCATGCCCATTTTGGGCTGATGGCTAATTGAAAAGTTCCGAGTGGCTGCCGGTGCGAACCGCTGTGAGCGTTAGTTCTCCGTGGTCTATGCGGTAGATGAGAAGCCAGTCTGGCCCGGGATGGCATTCCCTATGCCCATGGTAATTGCCTGCTAATTCATGATCGCGCATCGATTCGGGTAAAGGTTCTTCGTTTCGCAGCATTGCGACTGCTTGTTCGAGCTTTTGGATGCTTTTGCCTTGGCGTTTGATCAGCTTGTAATCTTTTTTAAACTTGGAGGTGAATCTAATTTTCAGCACGGTTTAATCCTCGTCCAAAGCGGCGAGCATCTCCTCGACGGTGTCGAAAGGCTTTGACAGGTTTCTTCCTGTTACTGCATCGTCCATTGCCCGGAGCGTTTCCGCGTTGAACCCGTACGGGTTGGAAGGATCGAAAGGAAAGCCGCCACGTTTGTTGAAGGCCGAAACGAACATGCGGATTGCGTTGCTCGGCGAGGTTCCTATGGCCTCGCACGTCTTCTGAAAAGCGTCCTTTTCGTCTTGCCTGAGCTTTGCCGATATCGGCGCCATTGCTGTTTGGGCCATAGCGATTCCTTTCAGTATGCTAAGTAGTACAAAGTATACCATTTTGGAACGAGGAAATGAGCCTACCGAAGGTAATTGATTGCTTTGGCCCAACGGACGTGCAGAGGCGTTCGATTCGTTTAGGGCGGCAGCAATTTTGGGTCAATGTAGCCCCTGTCGATCCAAAGCTCGAATATATCCCGGTCTTCGCCAACCATACGTGCGTATTCTTCGGGCTCATTGTCCCTGAGCCAGATTCGCTTTTTCTCTATTTCGGATCGCGCAAAGGACGTGTCACAGTGGGAATACTTTTCTGCGGCCAAAACGATATTGATAATGTCGTTGCCGCAGATGCAGACATCATAGTTTGCGTATCTTTTGAGCCCCCATTCATCTGGCTCGATGCGCAGCTTCTCTTTGTAAGTGATTATTCGCGCGCAATGTGAACACCGTTTTCATTCAAGTGATCGCCCGTTTGCAGCAATGTGCGCGCAGCGGCCATATAGCCGTTAGCGCCAAAGTGTTCATTTCCTACACTCGATTCGACTTGCCGTC